>JBHNNM010000384.1:0-2749 GCA_048563625.1 Gammaproteobacteria bacterium
CATCCCGAACTCGGAAGTGAAACGTGTCATCGCCGATGATAGTGTGGGAGTTCCCATGTGAAAGTAGGTCACTGCCAGGGTTATACACTAAAAAGCCTCAGACTTGTCTGGGGTTTTTTTTGTCAAAAAAAACTAAAGTTTTCTAAACCCCCGCCGCTAATAGCCGTACTCCGATAAAATCGGCTTGAAATCGTTAATTATAAAGAGAATATTATGGAAATTTCAGGTGTGTCAATTGGTGTGGTTGTTGATACTGCGGCTAAATCTGCAGATACTTCGACTAACAATGAGGTTGATAAGAAAACTCAGAATGTCGATTCACAAACGACTACTCAGACGAACGAAGCGGTCAAGCAGCCTTCTGGTAATATTGGCCAGAATATAAATGTTCAGGCTTAATTCTGATTTTGAGTACATATTTAGAGTATTAATCCAGTTACTCAGCTAAATAACTAACCATCGTTACTGAAACAGGGCGAGGACTTCTCTGGCCTTGACTCTTTTGTCCCCTTTGCAGCTTATTGTTCTTCTAACAGAAAATTCTGTTAATTCTCCGTTTTTATAAATTTCACGTGTGAAATCCGTTAAATGATTGGAAATTAATACAGGAATCCCCCGATTCGCGGCGCTTTCAGCCAGTTTGGCCAATTGCTTTTGCTGTTCCATGCTGAAACCATTTTTTTCATATTGAAAAGACGTATTGCTGTCATTAAGTGGCACATATGGTGGATCGCAGTAAATTACATCACCCTGTCTGGATTCTTTAATACTGGTTTCAAAATCATTGATAATAAACTCAGCATTTTGGGCGTGTCTGGTAAAATAAAGCATTCTTGAGCGGGGCAGGGTAATTTTTTTATATCGTCCAACGGGGACATTAAAACCGCCGCTTTTATTGTAGCGACACAGACCATTATAGCCATGACGGTTTAAGTACAGAAACAGAGCTGCGCGTACTTTTTTATTCCTAGTGTTATTGAATTTTTCTCTGAGCTGGTAGTATATTTCGGGAGAATTATTTTCGGGAATAAAATATTTTTCACAATAATCTATAAATTTCTGACCGTCTTTCTGTAACTGCTGATAAATATTTATAAGATCTGAATTGCAGTCTGCTATCAGATTCTTTTTATAGGCGGTGTTTAAAAATACAGCGGCTGATCCGCAAAAAGGTTCAATAAGCCTTTTCCCAGCGGGTAACAGGGATTTTATTTTGTGGATAATACTTTTTTTATTTCCCGCCCACTTTAAAAAAGGCTGCACGACTTTTTCTTTATGGCTTCTGGGTGAATTCTTTGAGTTTGATTTCACAGACAATAAAAGCTCTTTTATAAATACAGCCGAATTGCGCTGATAGTTATACAGTGCCAGTTTTTTACTGGGTAAATCTTCCAGGCTGCCTTTTATAAAGCCATGTTCAATAAACCAGTGGGTTGCCTGGGTTGTGAGTACAAACAGTTGCTTCAGGCCTGATCTGCGGGCGCACATACAGATATGGTTAAAAAGTTTATCACCACGCCCCTGGGACTGGTATTCCGGTGCAATGGCCATACAGGCCAGTTCGGCCTGTTCTTTATTAAAGGGGTACAGTGCTCCGCAGCCGATAATGGAATTTTCCCGTTTAATAATATAAAAATTTTCAATTTCAGTTTCGAGCCGCTCTCTGGATCGTTTTACTAATAATCCGGTCTCTTCCAGGGGGGAAATCAGCTCAATAATACCATTAACATCTTCAATACTGGCCAGGCGGATATCTTCCAGCTGATCGGTGCTGATTAAGGTGCCTATGCCATTTTGGGTAAACAGTTCCAGTAATAAGGCACCTTCTATATTACGGTCGATAATATGTACCCGTTTAACCCCGGACTCACAGGCATAAATGATGCGCTGAAAATGACGTTTAAGTTCATCGGGCAAATCGGTATTGTCTTTAAGCAGTTGTTTTAAATCCTGACCGGTTAATTCATTAATAAGCTGTCCATCAGAGTGCTTGATGCCGCTAATGTCATCAATAAAAATGAGTTTGTCGGCTTTTAAGGCAATGGAACTTTCTGCGGCCAGATCTTCACCATTAATATTAAAAATTTCACCGGTGGGTGAGTAACCGACCGGTGACATTAAAATAACATCCCCGGCATTCAGTGCATTTAAAATAGAGTCTGTATCAATACGCCGGATCTCACCGGTATGCTGAAAGTCCACACCGTCAATAATACCCTTGGGTTTGGCAATGGTAAAATTACCCGATACGATATTGATACGCGAACTGGCCATTGGAGTGTAGCGTAAACTGGTGGTAAACAAGCCTTCAATATTGAGGCGAATACAGCCGGAAGCTTCTTTAATGACCTGCATGCTTTCACTGTCCGTTACCCGTAATCCCTGAGAAAAATGTGGCTGAATATTCTGGAAATTGAGTCTTTTTTCAATCTGACTGCGGGCACCATGCACCAGTACCAGTTTGACTCCCAGTGAATTTAACAGGGTAATATCATGAACCAGTGAAGGGAATTCATTATCAGCCAGGACATCGCCGCTAAAATAAATCACAAAGGTTTTACCACGAAAGGCATTGATATAAGGAGCCGCATTGCGAAACCAGTTTACAAAATCAATATCTGAGCTGGCTGTGGTATTTATGTTAGAATTGTCCGGGTTCATGTTGAATATAATAGCGTTTAAGTAAAAGAATTATAACAAGTTTATGGTGTGATTGTGCTGTTTCATTTAAATTTAGACAGATCTGTTA
>JBHNNM010000385.1:0-2748 GCA_048563625.1 Gammaproteobacteria bacterium
GCTGAAGCGGAATCGAGCCAAGATCCTTCTGTTTACAAGACTGGTAAGAACAAGATCCCGACTCTCTCTCAGTAGAGAGAGAGAGAGAGAGAGAGAGAGAGAGAGAGAGAGAGAGAGAGACACTGACACTGACACTGACACATGGTTTATTGTGAAGGCCACCGACCCATACACAAGGTTGGAATTGGGGGGTGGGAGGTGGGGGAGGGGGTGAACGTATATTACACTTCAGCACTATCTTCAACGATTTGATGGACGATGTACATTGTTCTGCATACATTTACCATTTCACATTGCATAGCCATGAGCATACGATACGTCACCTTCGTACAGAGTGCTGGATAACTAGCATAAAATACATCACATTCGTACAGGGTGCTGGATAGCTAGCATAATACCTATATCCCATTGCTTGACAGTTGCAAACAAGTACAGGGTTACGAAACCAGCATTTCTTCTCTGTGCTTCAAAGCGTAAAAAGCAAACATTGCAACTTTCCTGTTAGCATCAATACTTGGGTTTTCAAATACAGAATTAAGAGAGGGTTCAACATCATTGTCAGTAAACTCCCTCAAGTATTTATGTCGGACACCAGCATAAACAGGGCATATAAACAAGAAGTGAATTTCGTCTTCCAGGACACCTGGGCAGAAAGGACACGTCTTTATTGCATTTTCAGGTTGGAAGCGTTTGTTTACGCCAAGTTCGTTTATGCCAAGCCGTAGTCTTATCAGAGTATCCCTGAATTTCTTTATTGTGATGTCATTAAGATACTTTTCTGCCTGGTGGACTGATTTGAATAAGAGGTATGTGGCAAATCTATCACTGTTTGATATTTTTGTGCTCCATTCTAGTTTAAAAAGTTGTATCATTTTTTGCCTGATGGCAGAAAGAAAGGCAGCTTCGTTGCTCACTCCGCCTTGTGCCCAGACGTCCTGGAAACCATAAGACTCGAGACACTCTTTTATACTACCTGCCCAGTTACTTCTCTTACATCTATTTTCCATATCTAGACTGTTTTGGAGCATAATCAGAGCTTGTTTTGGGAATCTTGTAATGGGCATTTTGCCAAGTTTCAACCAATATCTGAGGGAGGCGATTTTGCTGTCTATGTACAATGGGTATCTTCCCGTTTCGCCGTATACCATATGGTTTGGCGATTTATCGCTCAGACTTAGCAATCTTTTGCATGCGAACAGATGAGCTGACTCAATAATACGGTGTTTCGATATGCCCCAAATTTCTGAGGCATACAGAAGCATGGGTTTAATTTGGGCATCAAAAAGTTGAAAAAAGACAGTTGTGTTTAGACTACCAAGAGACCACATTGTTTTCATTAGGTCCAAAATTTTACCCTTTGCTTTACTAGCATATTCCTCGCAAGCAGAATTTGAAGACAACTTTGTCGTTAAAGTGTATCCAAGGTACTTATAACTATTCACTATCTCCATTTCATTTCCATTAAAAAACCACTTTTCCCCTGCACCAATATGTCCTCCTTTTCTAAAGATCATCACCTTCGTTTTGTCCAGATTCACAGTCAGCCCTAAAGAGTTGGAAGCTTTTTCTAGATTGTTTATCTGGTTTTGCAGACCTGATGGCGTGGAGGATACTAGGACAATATCATCTGCAAATAATAAAAGGAATATCTCTTCGAGGCTTGGTAGTAACTGAATTCCATGCTTTCCATTTTTTCGAACATACTCAGCTACTTCCGATATCAGGAGAGAGAAAATAAGAGGACTTAACAGACACCCTTGTTTCACCCCTTGTGGGCATTCAAAAAACTGTGATAGATTTGCACCCCACCTGACGCACGACTTGACAGAGTTATACATAGCTTTTAGAATTCTGATCATTTTGGAAGATGTTTTTAATTTTTGAAGGACATCCCACAACGCCTCACGGTTTACTGTATCAAATGCTTTTTTGTAGTCCACAAATGCTACGTATACTTTTCCTCCTCTCTTGCTGTTTAACTTCTTTGTAATCATTGAGGTTAAAGTAAATATGTGATCAACTGTGGAGTATCCTTTGCGAAAGCCCGCTTGTTCTTTACTGATTTTTTTCTCGTGCTCTGCCCATGTATATAATCGCTTGTTCAAAATTGCTGTAAAAACTTTGCTAACGACACTCAGCAGCGAAATTCCCCTGTAGTTGTCTGGGTTTTTATCGTCGCCTTTTTTTAACAGTGGAATAATAACTGATTTGCACCAGTCCAACGGAAAATGGCTAGCATCATACAGTCTGTTAAATAAGTTTGTCAAAAAGGGTACTACCAAACTGTCAGCATGTTTTAAGAACTCGCCACATATATCATCTAGTCCGCAAGCCTTGCCCGTTTTCAAATTTTTGATTGCTTGCCTAACTTCGTGTTCTGTAATGGGGTTATCCAGTTCGGGAACAAATGTTTCGTTCGTGTCGTTTTCCGGGTTGGCGTAGGTTTGTGTCTGCTCCTTGTCTGGGCTTGTATGGCCTAAAACATTTTTAAAATGGCTTTCCCAATCAGAAATGTCAATTTCTGGCTGATTTCGTTTTCTTTGTCTTGCTTTTTTGATGATGTCCCAAAATTTATTGCTATTTCGTTTGTTATCAAAAAGTTGCTGGTGAACTGTGGTTCTATATTCTTTTTTCTTTTCAAATATTTTTGATTTATACTCAGTTCTCTTCAAATTGTAGGCTACTTTATCTGCTTCTAAGCCTGTTCTTTGAAAACGATTCAAAGCGCGCCGGGCTGCACGCTTTTTT
>JBHNNM010000386.1:0-2746 GCA_048563625.1 Gammaproteobacteria bacterium
CGCTATGATAAGCTGGAAAGAAACTATGCCAGTACATTAGCGTTAGGCTGTTGTATGCTGTGGCTTCCTATGTGGAATGGTTAAATTTTGTACACAAAAGATCAACAGCCCCTAATATGATACTGATTAAAATCATTTATGCTTATGAATGGCACTTAAAATCCACCTGATTCCGGCGAATATTCCTCTTTCCCGGTTGGGTTGAAGACTATTTGGGTGAATCAAACGTAACCGAATTCTGGTTTTTTTGAGTTAGCATTATTGTCAGATGTGATTGCGTTTTGGCAGGTTTGCCAGTTCAAGCTCGTGTTAGTGCATTTTAGGGTAAAGGTCAAAATTAATGAGATGTTGTTTTCTGATAAAAAATCAAAAAAACATAAGGCACGATATGGGCACAGTTTGAGCACAGGCTAAAGAATGTTGTTTTTTGATTGTTTCAAGGTAATGGTCATGACTGTTGCCCTGCAATGGGTGAAGATTTGACCTTTATTTTTTCGGGGTTGCTGTCAAAGCATAAAACAGACTGATTATTTCAATTTTAAGGTATTGAAATATAAGAAAATGGCGCGCCCTAGAGGTTCGAACCTCTGGCCTCGGCCTCCGGAGGGCTCTTTTTGCAACTGGGATTATTTGGTGTAAATCGTTGTAAAACAATGATGTAGGTGCTTTTCGCCTGGTTTTTATGTATGCGTTAATACTATTGAAATCTATTTAAAACAATTTGCGTGGGCACAAAAGTTCGTTTCTAATTTTAGTGTTTTTGACACCTACCCCTGGTTTTTCGTGATTTTTTATGAGCAAGCAATATAAGTAAACTCTAAAATACTTGTGTGTCGATAAAATTAATGGAGTTAATCTGAATCTGGAAAGACAATTACTATATTAGTAAATTATGATATTCTAGGGGTGTTTTCCAGTGGATACAATCTTGTCTTCTCTAACTATGCCTACTGCTTCTGATGAGTTTCTTTCCAAATCAATACTCTTCATATCAAGAAGTGATTTTTTAAGTTAACAGGTTTATTAGTATCTAATGATATTGTTTGGACGATATTCAAATATCGATTGGACGGTGTTTGAACAACGTACCGTTATTTTTCTATTATTTCAAAGAAGGTGTGTTATGTTCCCTCGGTATCCTGGGTCGATCAGTTTTATTGGTTAAGATTGGAATATCTTAATCGGCCATTGACAAAAATTAACCATTTTGGATGAACAGCGGTCGTTATACCTGAAAGTTTTCAACCTTGAATTACTCATTTCTGACTTTGTTATTATTAACTAATGCACTATTTTTTAATAGACGTACAAAATTATGTACTGTAGAATGTACGTTAAACGATGGAGGAATATATGGCTACTCATAGAATATTAGCTGAAGAGTTTGTTTCAGTCTCAGAAATGCGTAAGCATCCGGCCGATTATTTTACAGACCGCCCCATTGCTGTAATGAATAAAAATCAAACAGCTGGTTACATGGTAGGAAAAGAATTGTTCGAGTCTATGGTTGATCTCATTAAGCAATTGCAGCCACAGGAAGAATTTTCTGCCAAATTTCAGCCATCTCTCACCCAGCTAAAAGCAGCAACTAAAGGTTCTTATGAATTTTTTGCAAATGCAAAAGAAGAGGAGCTTGGGGATTTTATTGAGTGAAAATCAGGGTATTTCACCATAAGTCCTTAGAATTACTCTTTTCAGACCTGGAACTTGATTTGGCGGCTTTGAAGGATGATTTTAAGAAATATAAAGAATCCGGAAAACTTCCTGGTAACTTTGGGGGTGACGTCCTGTATAATCATCCCAACACCTTACCCATTGTGCTGCAGGAAAAAATCTCACATATTCATCTGGAAGATCCAGATAAACCATGGCATTTTCGTACACTACAGTTTAATAGAACAAGCGACATTCATTTAGTTTATTGTCGGGGCTTTTATAATGAAAATTGTTATTTGCTCATGGCATTACTATCTCCGGATGCACACAATCAGGCACTAAACCGTACCATTATGTTTAATCTTGGGAAAATGGCTGAACAATTTAGAAGCCGATATTAAAAGCCGGCATAGGTCTGGTCGTAATTACCATTGTTGAATCACATATTTTTCAAACATTAAAATTGTTGGCTAAAATTACCTTTAAATGACTGGATGGCAGCTTCAGCCTTAACAAGTACTTCCGGAGTTTTTATACTCACTCTATTAATAAAAAGGGATGAATTTGGATAGGTTTCAGGCGTGACGGCCATAAGAATCAATGACCAACTTATGATTGTATAACTATTTGCTATGATTACCTTATGAGCAATAAATATAAGAAAACCCTAAAGCAGATATCTCTTAATAGAATCCAGGGCTATCATCCTGAAATTGTAAAGACAGTTGCTATATTAGCAAACTGTAATTTTGTCAGGCGAATGGATGTTTTGTCAGATGATGCAATTTTGCAACTTTTGAACATACATCCGATTTTTTTAAATAAAGTTTCAGATAAATATCATGTTGTTGGTGGGTTCAGATCATATCAATTAGCATTAGCCCATGTTAATGAAGAATTAAAAGTAACTTGTCTTGTATACAATAACTTACCAAAAGAGAAGATAGTTGAAATAGCTCAAACCGATCTATGATGTGGCTATACTATTCCGGACACACAACTTAAAATACTTTTAAAAAGAGAGTGTGTTCAAAATGACAGATAAAACAAGACAAGCAAAGAGCTATACCCCGGAATTCAGAGAATCGGC
>JBHNNM010000387.1:0-2733 GCA_048563625.1 Gammaproteobacteria bacterium
GGCCGGTGCACTCTCTGACTATAGCCATCGGCGTCACTTACAAGGCCATACGATTGATGGTCAGTCTCGTATTGGAGGAAGTTACCTTAAAATCGTGACGGGGGATTAACTTTGAAAACACAACGGGAGAGTATAAAAGATGGAGTGAAAAAAGCCCCGAGAGAGAGCGAGAGCGAAAGCGACAGCTATGGCTCACATTTGGGAACAGATTAGGCTCTGACAGTCTTTTTGATTTTCTATGGAATTGTATTTGTAGTAAGATAGTGAAAAGAAAAGAATAACAACCACTAGACTATTATGGTGTTTTGACTTGAATTTTGTCAGAGAGACTGCAGTTGCTTCGTGGTTGAATGTGTAGTAGTGTTACAAAAGCCTCGTTCACATATTTGATAGTCGACCACTGCAACACCTTTCCGAGTATTAAACATCGAGCGGGGCGGGTGTTTGATCATCGACCACTGCAACACCTTTCCGAGTATTAAACATCGAGCGGGGCGGGTGTTTGATCATCGACCCAATAATTATTTACAATGCCCGGACAATACGCCCGCCGCTGGTGCTTTACAATAAACAATTACACTGAGGAGGAGGTGAGAAACGTCTCCCGAACCCTCACCGAGCAGATATGCCACTACGCCGTAGTAGGTTACGAAGAAGCCCCTACCACAGGCACCCCCCACCTGCAGGGCTTCGCCCACTTTAAAGGGTTGAAATATATGGCGGGTTTAAAAAAACTTTTCGGTGCGCCGACGGCGCACTTTCAGGTAGCTCGCGGCACCAACCTCCAAAACCAAGCCTACTGCAAAAAGGGTGGCGACCTCCTCCTGGAGGTCGGGGACCCGGGTTCCAACCCCAACGGCTTTAACAAAACTTATCTGACAGCCGTGGAACTAGCCAAAAGCATAGCCCGCGGCGCGAAGCGTCTCGCGGACCTGCGAGACGAAGACGCGGAAGCCTACTGCAAACACACTCGCTTCGTCGACGCGTACGTCGAAGCCCAAAAAAACGATATAGGGAGACGCGCTTTCATGCAATACCACCTGCAAAACCACTTAGTAATGCATCGCTGGCAAACAAAACTGTACGATTTGCTCACGCAGACGAAGCCTGACGATCGCAAAATATATTGGTACGTTGATTTTATTGGTGGTGCTGGTAAATCAACGTTTGTTAATTCTTTTATGGCCCGGCACAAATCAGTCTGCTTTTTCGGAGGCAAGCTGAGCGACCTGAGCTACGCCTACGATCGCGAGCCCGTGGTCTTCTTCGACCTCTCCAAGTCGGGCAATAACTCCTACCTATTAGGTTTCATGGAGCAGTTAAAAAACGGGAGGATCTTTAACAGCAAATACCAGTCCGGCTTTAAATTTTTCGCTGTCCCGCACGTCGTCGTTTTTAGCAACTCGTCACCCCCGCAAGAAGCCTTCGCCAAAGACCGATTGCAAATACAAATATTAAAAGGGAGTTTTTGTGCTGGTGCAGAATAAACCGTCAAAATGAATCGCAGCGAATTTAAGAGGCGCGCTCGTGCGCGTAGGCGTAAGTTTATTAAGCGTGTAGTTAGGAAGAGGCGTGCTACGTACCCCCTACCCCGTCGTTTTAGGCGAGGTCGTCGTCGAATTTTTAGGACGTCCCTTAGGCGTCGTGTTATTCGTACGTTTAACCGCCCGATTTTGGTTAGGTTTTTTCAGAGCCGAGAGGAACCGATCACCGCGGATGAATATTATGATTCTTTTACTATCGGCATGACTTCCTTCAATAACGATTTGATCAGACAGCAATTGTACGGATACGTGGAGCTGTTTGATCAGTTTAAAATCGTGCAGCAGGAGATCGTCATTCACTTTAAAACCACTGCTGAGTGGACGGATTTGAACACCAACATCCCCGAGGTCTACTGGGCCTACGATTACGACATTAAGAGAGAAAAAATCGATCTCTTTAACATCCAAAAGCTGCAGAATTTTCATCACATGCTGATGCCGCCGACACGAAAGTTGAGGCTGCGTCTGCGTCCTCGTTGGACCGACAACCGCTTGATCGTCGAAAATCAGCAGGGTCAGAGGGTCTACTTGGATACTCAGTCCGGCATGCGTCGCGTCGATAACCCTTGGTTGGATACGACTATTTTGTCCATGAATTCTGGTCAGGCACCCGACATCACCAGCATGAACGGATGGGCCGTCGTTTTTAAGAATTGTCATAAGCGTTCGCTCGTTGTCCATAGTAGCATTTACGTTATGTTCCGCGGTCGAAAGAATAATCAAAGCTATGTCACACCCACCGCTGCTGAATAAACCAAAAAAAAACGTTCTTTCTTTCTCTGTCGTTTATTGTACAAAAGACGCATTTTACACCAAAAACAGATTTTACAGCAAAACCGATACCTCCAAAAACAGATTTTACGGCAAAACCGATACCTGCAAAAACAACTTTTACGGCAAAACCGATACCTGCAAAAACAACTTTTACGGCAAAACCGATACCTGCAAAAACAACTTTTACGGCAAAACCGATACCCTCAAAACCGATCAACCAATCAGCGACAACCACAAAACCGATAGACCAATCAGAAAAGTGAAACGATGAAACGAGGCTATAGGTAATACTAGAAAAGCCTCGTTCACATATTTGATAGTCGACCACTGCAACACCTTTCCGAGTATTAAACATCGAGCGGGGCGGGTGTTTGATCATCGACCACTGCAACACCTTTCCGAGTATTAAACATCG
>JBHNNM010000388.1:0-2723 GCA_048563625.1 Gammaproteobacteria bacterium
TATGGTTTAAAAATCAGATAATTAATGAAAAGTTCGCCTGATAATATTTTAAAATCGGATAAACTGCAGTTTTTTGACGAGCAATCTAGCCATGATTGTCAGGATAAAGAAGCAGAAGCACAGTTACCATGGAAGGTTATGGTGATTGATGATGATAAATCCACGCATGATGTCACAGCCATGGTTTTGAATGGCTTTAAGTATGAAGGTCGCGGGCTTCATATTATTAGTGGCTATTCAGCTCAGGATGTATATCAGTTGCTGGAAGAACATCCCGATACAGCCGTTATTTTACTTGATGTGGTTATGGAGACTGAACAGGCAGGGTTGGAAGTGGTCCGCCATATTCGGGAGGAATTAAAAAAACGGTTTATTCGAATTATTTTACGTACCGGACAACCGGGGCATGCCCCGGAAACAGAAATAATTACCCAGTATGATATTAATGACTATAAAGATAAATCTGAACTAACGGCAGTTAAACTAAATACCGCCCTAGTGGTTGCCCTGCGTTCCTATCAGGATCTCAAAACCATTCATTCACTGGCCATGTCCAATGAAATTCTTGAGCAACTGGTCAATGAACGAACCGTGGCTCTGGGTCAAATTAATCGTGAGTTGAAACAGGAAGCTTTAAAAAGAATGGAGAGTGAAATCCGTCTCCTGGAAGCGCAGCGTCTGGCAAGGATAGGCAGCTGGGAATGGGAACTGGACAGGAATAAACTTATTTTTTCGGATCAGATTTTCAGTATTTTTAATCTGGATAAAAACACTTCAGAGCTGACTTATAACACATTGCTAGAATGGGTTTCATGATGAAGACCGTGATATTGTAAAGCATGAACATGAGAGGGCCATTAAGGGTAAACTGCCTGTTTTCAGTATTGAACATCGTATTGTCTTACCGGATAAATCCATCTGTTATGTTTCACAGCTGGGTGAAGTTGTTGAAGCAGAAGGACAGATAGCTAAAATTGTCGGTACCTTTCAGGATATTACGGATCGTCATCTGGCTGATCAGGAAATGAAAAAGCTTTCTCTTGCAGTGGAGCAGACAGCCGATTCTATTATGATCACCGATGTTAATGGCAAAATAGAATATGTTAACTCGGCTTTTGAAGAAATAACCGGTTATAAAAAAACTGAGATTCTGGGGCAAACCCCTCGTATTTTAAAATCAGATGCCCAGAATAAAAAATTCTATCGTCGTTTATGGGAAAGTATTTTAAATGGTGATGTTTTCAGTGATGTAATTATTAATCGTCGTAAGGACGGTACACTTTATTATGAAGAAAAGACGATTACTCCGCAAAAGGATGTTATGGGAAAAATTACGCATTTTATCTCATCCGGTAAAGATATTACCGAACGTATGGAATCACAGGATCTGCTTAAACACCTGGCACACCATGATAACCTGACGGGAATGCCAAATCGCTTACTGTTTCAGGATA
Source organism: Gammaproteobacteria bacterium (assembly GCA_048563625.1). Taxonomy (GTDB): domain Bacteria; phylum Pseudomonadota; class Gammaproteobacteria; order GRL18; family GRL18; genus JANELJ01. The sequence continues at coordinate 1,455 of JBHNNM010000388.1, forward strand.
GACTCCGTCAGTCTATGTCCCGTGTCAGCTGGCATAAGCGTATAATTGCTATTCTGTTTATCGATCTGGATCGTTTTAAACGGATCAATGATACCCTGGGGCATGAGGTAGGTGATCAACTATTGTGTCAGGCAGCAGAGCGCTTAAATGGTTGTCTACGGGAAGGTGATACGGTAGCTCGTCTTGGAGGAGATGAGTTTGCTGTTATTCTTAATGATCTGGCTTCCAGAGATGATATTTCACCCATCTGTGAAAAAATAATTCATTCGCTGACCCAGCCTTTTGTCATTAATGGTAATGAATTGTTTGTTTCTGCCAGTATTGGTATTGCACAATTTCCTCTGGATTGTGAAGATAATAAGACCCTGTTAAAAAAAGCGGATATGGCTATGTATGAGGCCAAGGCCAAAGGGGGAGAAAATTACTGTTTTTATTCTGATCAGGGCAATGCCGGTCAGTTTGAACGTTTGTCTCTGGAATCCAAACTGAGACGGGCTCTGGAAAATAATGAATTTTTTCTGCATTATCAGCCTCAGTTGCATTTAAAGAATGTACAGGTCATCAGTAGAGAAGTGCTGCTGCGCTGGACACATCCGGAATTCTCAGATATAACACCCAATATTTTTATTACGGTTCTGGAAGAAACCGGACTGATTTCACCGGTTGGTGAGTGGATTATGCTGCAGGCCTGTAAGGATGAAATGATCCGTCAGAAAGCCGGTTTTGTGCCTCAAAGAGTCGCAGTTAATTTATCTATCCGCCAGTTTAAACAAAGCAATTTTGTCAGCAGGGTCGAAGATATTATTAATCAGACTGGTATAAAAGCGGATTGTCTTGAACTGGAAGTAACAGAAAGTCTGTTGATAAAGGATATTTCAGAAACTGCAAAAACCCTGCATGAACTGCATGAATTAGGTGTTAAATTATCTATTGATGATTTTGGAACCGGTTATTTCTCCATGAATTATCTGAAGCGTCTTCCTTTTGATACCTTAAAAATTGATCAGTCTTTTGTCAGGGATATTATGCAGAACAAAGATGATGCGGCCATTACCAGTGCTATTATTACCCTGGCCCATAGTATGGTCTGGAAGTGGTGGCCGAAGGGGTAGAAACCATGGAGCAGCTGCAGTACCTGTACCGACAGGGCTGTGACCTGATCCAGGGCTTTCTGTTTAATCGCCCTGTGTCATTTGATAAGCTAAATAGCTGATCCTAAAAGGTGTCCACCCCTATAACCTTTTCTGTTGAATTTCAGAACCAGGAAAG
>JBHNNM010000389.1:0-2722 GCA_048563625.1 Gammaproteobacteria bacterium
AGAGCCTTAATAGATCGTACAGAAAACCAGATATTATACCCGGTTATTTATATTAATGCACTCTAATTTTGATATTTACAAAAAAAGGGAGTGAAAACCACTCCCTTTTTTCGTTTAAGCTAAATAAATCAGTTGTAAAAATTAAACCTGACCCATGGCTTCAAAGCTCTTAATAAATGGACCAGCCATTCTTGGATCTTTAACCATGGCTTTAAAGTCACCCACCTTAAATTTCATTTTACCGGTGGTAACCGCCATACCCATACCAGTCATGCCAATACCTTTCTTTAACCATTTTTCCCAATTTTTCTGATCTGCACGAATGTCCCAGTTCAGCTCTTCACCATTGTAGGCACCGGCATTAACTACTTCACCGTTTTGCACATCAAGAAAGCCTTTAGGAGCATCATCTCCGGGAAAACCATAACCGATGACCGAATTAAAACCAATTTCTGCCAGCGCATCTTTTAATGCAGGCTCTGCATTCCAGATTGCCTGAAACGATTTCATCCACTCATCACTAAATAAATCTGCCATTTAAAATCCTCCTAAATGATTTAAAACAATATATTAAACTAAATGTAATTATGTAAATCAATTTACATAAATTATTGGTCGCTTTGCACCTGAATCCCGGTTATTTATGTCGTATTCCTGATTACGACAGTAGCAAGTTTTCGCCATTGTACCTTATTAGCCAAAAACTTTAAAAACAAAAATGTTATTTTATGCATAAAATTTCAGCTTTAATCCTGGATTATCCTAAATAAATCAGTTGAATCGTAGCGAGAATGATCAGAGTGCTGGAGATACAAGGATTTACAGGTTATTTTGGCTTTATTCGTAGCCACCCTACGAGTGAAGTCAAAATGTTCTGGAAAGCCTTGTAGATTCAGTGCTATGGACATTCGCAGTAGGTTCAACTGATTTTATTTAGGATTATTATCTATTGGTTAAAAGTTGCTTAAATGTTAACCTTTTATAATGGCCCATTAACAGCTTAACTTAGCAGGACACTCTATCATGCCGGATTTTTCAGCGGATTTTAATATTGATCCTGAAATTTTCTATCTGAACCATGCTGCCGTTGCGCCCTGGCCAAAGGTTACTGCTAAAGCTATTAAGTCGTTTACTGAACAAAACACCCATCTGGGCGCTACATATTATCCGCAATGGCTAAAAACCGAGCAAAGCCTTAAAGAAAAACTGGCCCGTCTCATTAACAGTCCATCAGAGGATAATATTGCCTTGGTTAAAAATACTTCTGAAGCCCTGTCATTTGTAGCCAACGGCCTGGACTGGCAGGCAGGTGACAGCATTGTAATAGCCAGAGAGGAATTTCCCTCCAACCGCATTGTCTGGCAGTATCTGCAGCAGCAGGGAGTTAGTGTAAAACTGGTCAGTTTATATAATGATCACAACAATTGTTCACCAGAACAGAACCTGCTCAATGCCATAGATGACACAACCCGGTTATTGTCAGTCAGTTCGGTACAATATGCTGACGGTCTGCGAATGGATCTGCAGCAAATAGGGCAATATTGTCAGCAGCATAATATCCTGTTTTGTGTGGATGCTATTCAGAGCTTGGGTGCCCTGCCCATGGATGTTCAGGATATCAATGCTGACTGTATTATGGCAGACGGTCATAAGTGGCTGATTAGTTCTGAAGGACTGGGGGTGTTTTATTGTCGGGACAGCCTGCTTGAGCAGTTAAAACCCAGCCAGTTCGGATGGCATATGACCGAAGATCTGCATAACTTTGATGCCCTGGAATGGCGTCCGGCCCAAAGTGCCCGGAAATTTGAATGCGGCAGCCCGAATATGCTGGGAGTGCATGCCCTGCACAGCAGTGTGTCTTTAATACTTGAACATGGTATTGAAAAGATAACACAGCAACTGCTGGCCAACACCCAGTACCTGGCTGATAAGCTGAAACAGCTCCCGGATATTAATATTATGTCCAACCTGTCCAGAGATCGTCTTAGCGGTATTATTGCCTTCAGACATAGCCAGTTATCATCAGAGGCTATCTATCAGACACTAATGGAGAAAAAAGTCATTTGTGCTATGCGTTATGGCAATGTACGTTTTTCACCGCATTACTACACTTCAAAAATCGTTATGGATAAAGGAATAGATATTTTAAGGGATGTTATTAATGAACTTAGCCGTGCCTGAACAGGCTTATCAGCTAAAATTATCCTGCAGATACTGAATAATATCACTAGATTCATACATCCAGGTGACCTTACCCTGCTCATCGGTAATTTTCAGACAGGGTACTTTAACCTCTCCCCCACCCTGTAACAGTTCTTCACGATACTGGGGATTATGCTGGGCATCACGCAGTTCAATATTCAGAGACTGACGTTTAATCTGCCGTCTGACCTTAATGCAGAACGGGCAGGAATTAAACTGGTAAAGCTCCAGATTAGCCGTGCGCTTATCCATCTCTGCCTGCTCCTGCTCACTGCGCTGCACACCTTTCGGCGTACTGAGTTTGTCCCACAGCAAAATAAAGGGTTCCAGAATAAAACGCAAGGTTCTGAAAAAATAACGAAAAAAGTATTTCATAACAATTAAAGTCCCGGAAACTCATTGACTAGGGGCTGTTGATCTTTTGTGGTTAAAAAATAGGCAGCATGGTATTTGTTAAACAAGTATAATGGTTTTGTGAAAAATCAACATACAAGAACACTTACCATGCCAAGAACTATCT
>JBHNNM010000390.1:0-2717 GCA_048563625.1 Gammaproteobacteria bacterium
ATACCTATGAATAATTCTTATTTAGACGCAAATCCGTATCCATTGACCGTACTCCTTGCTGAAGACGCCTTTCTCTTAATAAAGAGCGCATCCATGGAGGCTTTTCGGCAGCATGACCGCCATGGATGGCGGAAATGCAGTAAATGCAGGAGCAATTTATTGTCCCTGCTGCCGAAACTTCATCAAGAATCACGGTCAATGGATACTCAGAAGGTATAAATTTCATTTTGAATATATTTTAACTAAAGTATGATCAGACCCTGTCAGGGCATTCAGCCACTGTTAATTTTATATATTCACATTAGGATAGTAGGTATTTATAGTAAAATTGGGCATAATCAATACCTGTTCCAGGAAATTTCAGGAAATTTATGGATACCCAATGTTTTGATGTCATTATTGTCGGTACCGGTGCCGCCGGACTCACCGTTGCTCTGGCCCTGGCAGAACAGACAGAACACCATCCAGACGCACGCCCTCCAAAAATAGCGCTTATTTCCAAGGGTAATATAGCCAATGGCTCTACCCTTTATGCCCAGGGTGGAATCGCGGCAGTGATGGATGAGGCCAACGACAGTATTCAGTCACACATTGAGGACACCCTCAATGCCGGAGCCGGCCGATGTCATCCAGATGCTGTTCACTACACCATTGAGCATGGCAGGCAGGCTATTGAGTGGCTTATTAAACAGGGAGTGACCTTTTCCAGAGAGGAAAACAGGGAGGATTATCATCTGACCCGGGAAGGCGGCCACAGCCAGCGTCGGGTTATCCATGCGGCGGATGCCACAGGTAAGGCATTATCCAGAGGGCTGATTGATCGCTTAAATGAACATAAAAACATTAAGGTATTCGATCATTATCTGGCTGTTGATCTGATTATGTCCCCGGACAATAAAAAACAGTGTATTGGCTTGTACCTTCTGGATACCCGTAATAATCAGGTAATGGATGTACCGGCCAAATATACCGTTCTGGCCACTGGCGGTGCCAGCAAGGTCTACCTGTACACAAGTAATCCTGACACCTCTACCGGCGATGGTATTGCTATGGGCTGGCGGGCCGGATGCCGTGTGGCTAATATGGAATTTAACCAGTTTCACCCGACCTGTCTGTATCACCCTAAAGCCAAATCTTTTTTAATTACCGAAGCTCTGCGCGGAGAAGGGGCTAAATTAAAACTGCCCGACGGCACCCCTTTTATGCATAAGTTTGACTCCAGGGAAGAACTGGCCCCCAGAGATATTGTCGCACGGGCAATTGATTATGAAATGAAACGTACCGGCTCTGATTATGTAGACCTGGATATTACTCACAAGTCTGCCGATTTTATTAAGGAGCATTTTCCAACCATTTATGAGCGCTGCCTCAGTTACGGCATTGATATTACCCAGGAACCGATTCCAGTAGTCCCTGCCGCCCATTATACCTGCGGCGGTATTATGACCGATTTAAATGGCCAGACAGATATTGACAATCTTTTTGCCATTGGCGAAACCGCTTTTACCGGACTGCATGGTGCCAACCGCATGGCCAGTAATTCCCTGCTGGAGTGTATTGTATTTGGGAAAGCCGCTGCTAAAGTGATTAAGGAAGGATTAAGCCGCTATGAATGTGAACCCATGCTCCCCCCCTGGGATGACAGCCGGGTAACCGGCTCAGAAGAAGAAGTGGTTATTACCCACAACTGGGACGAACTGCGTCGTTTCATGTGGAATTATGTCGGCATTGTACGCAAAAACAAGCGTCTGCTGCTGGCACGTCAAAGGGTTAACCTGCTTAAGCGGGAGGTGGATGATTATTACCGCCAGTACCTGATTAACGGCGATTTAATTGAACTGAGGAACCTGGTGACCGTGGCAGAACTGATTATCAACAGTGCCATGCAGCGCAAGGAAAGTCGGGGGCTGCACTATACCCTGGATTATCCCTATACTGATGACAAGAACTTTTTAAAGGATACTGTGCTGGTACCACCGGAAAAATTATAGTAAGTCATCGGTAACAGACAGATAGGCCAGAAGATCCCTGATTTCTTCCTGGCTCATTTCAGCAAAAAAATCGACATCATCATCATGCTCCCGTTCCCCACGAGCAAACTGTTTTGCCAGATACTGGGTATATTGTCCGCTTAAGGGCGGTATTATAGAATGTTTCTTACCCTTGCCGTCCCGTCCATGACAGGAGCGGCATTATGTTTTGTAGAATTTTTTTCCACGGGCAATATTGCCTTCTGTTCTGGGAATATTAAACACCTTTTTGGCTATCAGCAGCTTTTCATAGGCCGGCATATCCTTATCAAACACCGGCATGGTGGTGATCAGTTCAATTTGGGATAAATAAACGGTTATAGAGGGAATATCTTCATCCGGTAATTCCCGCTCATTGGCATAGGGGCGCATAGGTATGTTTTTACGTTCATTGTGTTTAAACAGCTTAAGCTGGCGGACCAGATATTCCGGTGGAAAACCGGCCAGCCGGGGATATTCACCCTGCTTGCCGCCCTGAGCGTATTCACCATGACAACCGGCACAGACCTCATTGATTTCTTCACCCAGATCCAGATCGATTCCAGGTTCTTCGGCGTATCCTGTACTAATTGGTTGTTCTCCGCTTTAATGAGTGAGATTTTGTCCAAAATAGAACATGCTCTGCTCATCAGGAATGGAGGTTTGCCTGATTTTTAGTTTAAAATATTCGGTATCCCGAATCCCTCT
>JBHNNM010000391.1:0-2705 GCA_048563625.1 Gammaproteobacteria bacterium
ACTGCTGACTTAAACCACCGCAATGAGCGTTTACACAGTTATTTTTACACCCTCGATTGCTGCTGAGCATTTAATTTATGTTATCCGAACCTCTCCGGGTTCAGCCACCCACCTGTATACTAAAAAGGATCTAAAATGTATCGTTACCTGTCCGGCATTATGCTGTTTGTTTTATTATTTCTGTCACCACTGGTGTATTCCGACACTATGAAAGTAGGCGTGGCAACCAATTACCCTCCGGTTATTTTTAAACATGACGGCAAAATTGTCGGTATTGAGGCTGATCTGGCTCAGTCCGTTGGTAAACAAACCGGTATGGATATCAAGTTTGAAGAAATGCCCTGGGAATCTCTGGAAAGTGCCCTTAATGACGGAAAAATTGATGTGGTCATGTCCGGTGTTTCCATTACTCAGGCCCGCCAGCAGCGGGTGGACTTTACCAAACCGTATATGGTTATTGGTCAGATGGCTATGATTAAGGCGGATAATATTATGACCCATTCCTCTAAGTTATCTATGTATAAAGCCGGACGCCGCTTTGGAGTGGAAAATAATACTACAGGTCAGCAATATGTGAACGATACCTTTCATGCCGCTGAGATAAAGTCCTATCCGACAATTGAAGAAGGTGTTGCCGCCCTTAAGGCCGGAGAGATTGATTATTTTGTACATGATGCGCCTACCGTCTGGAAATACACAGTATTGCCCAAAACACAGGATCTCGAATTATTCGGCCTGTATGAATATATGACCAAAGAACCCCTGGCTTGGGCCGTTAAAAAGGGCAATACCCAATTAAGAGATAAACTGAATGATGCCCTGGATAAAATGCAGCAGCAGGGGGTGGTGCAGGGTATTACCAATAAATGGCTGCCTTTAAGGATAGAAGTCGGTAAATAAGTATGTCAGAACATAAGGTTAAGGTTAGCTGGGAGAAACAGACTGAATCCTTTGCTTATGAGGATTATAATCGGGATCATCAATAGGACTTTGGCCACGGTCTGATTGTTAATGCCTCATCCGCGCCGCAATTTCTGGGTACGCCTGAATACGCTGATCCGGAGCGGGCTTTTGCTGCCGCTCTGTCCAGCTGCCAGTTATTATTCTTTATTGCTATCTGTTCCAAAAAACGTCTTATCCTTGAAAGTTATCAGGATAATGCCACGGCTTATCTCGAAAAAAATGCTGAGGGTGAACTGGTCATTTCAAAAGTGGTATTAAGGCCGAAAGTGCGTTTTGCTCAGGGTGTGGAAGTAGCATGGGAGGCGATAGAGAATATACATCATCAGGCCCATAAACGTTGTTTTCTGGCCAGGTCGGTACGTTCTGAAATTATTATAGAACTTGTGAGAACTTAATTCTTCTGGCGGTTTTTCCGCTGTGCTTTACGCTCTTTTAAATGGTTAACAACATGCAGGCGCCATAACAGCCGGATGCTGGCATAACCAACAACAGCACTGATTACACCGAATATAAAGCAGCCCAGTAAAAACGGCTGCCAGATAATATGCAGCTGGTGGCTGAACCAGTCCAGTGTCAGCTCATAGTGACTTTCAAGTGCCTTAACACCCATTATTTTTGCCCCCAGCAGGTATGCTGCATAAAACAGGGGCGGCATGGTTATCGGGTTGGAAACCCAGACCAGTGCTACGGAAATAGGCAGGTTAACCCGCAGCATAATGGCGACTGCCGCTGCAATAATCATCTGGGAGGGCAGGGGAATAAATGCCACAAACAAACCAACGGCAAAGGCACCGGATACGGAACGTCGGTTAAAATGCCAGAGATTGCCATCGTGCAGAAGCTTTCCGAAAATCTGCAGGTTTTTATGCTCCTTGATCGTTTTATGATCAGGCATGTATTTTTTGATTAGCTTTTTTGGCATAATGCAAATAATTGTATGGTTAGGATAAGCAATTGTATTATCAAATAGATGTATAAAATAGCGTCTTGTAAGTTAGCCGTCTTGTAAGTTAGCATAGTGCAATTCATCTGAATTGAAAGTATTAAATAACGGAAACCAAAGAAATGCGCACAGGGATTGTGGCGTTTTTAGCCGGAAATATGGCTTTGCTTTACTGGCCGTATTTTCCCAATCTTCAAATTATCATTCTGTCTGCCGGGATCACCCTGGTTCTGACTCTCTTATTATACCGCTGCCGGTCTCAATATACTCTTATAAACAAAGTATTTTTTCCATCAGGCCTGCCGTTGCTTCTATTTGTGCTGTGGTTTATCGGCGGTTTTCTATGGATAGCATTATATATTAAGCAGGTGGTTCCGCCACTTGATCTGGAACAAATAGAAGGGCAAACCATTCGGGTAACAGGAGAGATAGCTTCTTTACCAAAAAAGGATCATAGAAAAGTACAGTTTGTTTTTAATATTCATTCCAGGGAAACGACTTATACAGGCAGCCAGCCGCAGGCATTTAAGGCTAAAGTCCGTTTAAGCTGGTATGGCGGCAATAGCTCTTGGGAAAAAATTAAAGCCGGTCAGATATGGCAGCTTGATATTCGCCTTAAACATAACAACGGTCTAATAAACCCTGGGGCTTTTGATTATGAACAATGGTTGTTTCAGAATCATATTCAGGCCACTGGCTATGTACGCAAAGCTAAGCTACTCAGGTCTGAACAGGCAATCTACAGTCTGTTCGGCCTGAGGCAGAAACTGGCCGATACTCTGGACAGGGCACTGGCTGA
>JBHNNM010000392.1:0-2692 GCA_048563625.1 Gammaproteobacteria bacterium
AGATAGTTCTTGGCATGGTAAGTGTTCTTGTATGTTGATTTTTCACAAAACCATTATACTTGTTTAACAAATACCATGCTGCCTATTTTTTAACCACAAAAGATCAACAGCCCCTAGTTAACCAGACCAATACGTTCAATCCATTTCACCGGTCAGTTCAACCAGTGCTTCGATTTGCTCCATAGTATCCACTTTAATAAATGGAACAACCACGGTACCCATCATGTCACCAATCTTCAGAGTACGCTTACCGCCGATAAGAATGGTTATACCGGTGTCATCACCAAGCGCCAGGGCTTTGGTCATAACGTTGATACAATGCATACAACGAACACATTCTTTATTGTTGATAGTCACTGTGTTGTCGTCATTCAGTTTAATGGCATTGGAAGGACAACGGTCAGTAACGTTATCGATAACGTAGTCACGACCTTTGGCTTCAACAAACTTTTTAACTTCTTCCTGGTCCACTTTCATGTCATAACGCTAGGTACCAATCACAGCCATATCAGCACGTTCAATGGCATTGGTGCAGTCATTTGGACAACCGGATACTTTAATCTTCCACTTGTAGGGCAGAGCCGGTCTGTGCAGGTCGTCCTGGAATTCATTGACCAGGTGACGCATTAAACCGTGTTCATTAGTACAGGAGTGTTCACAACGGGCCGCACCAACACAGGCCATTGCAGTACGAACACAGGGACCGGCACCACCGAGATCCCAGCCGTAAACGTTGATCTTGTCAAAAAACGGCTGCATTTCATCGGTCGTCGAACCAATAAACATAATATTACCGGTCTGGCCATGGAAAGTCTGCAGGCCTGAACCGTGTTGCTCCCAGTCATCAGCCAGCTTATTCAGAATATCAGCGGTGTAGAAGTTACCCGCCGGCGGCTGAACACGTACAGTGTGAAATTCTTTGGACTCAGGAAAGTGCTCAGCCACTTCCGAGAAACGTGGAATAATACCGCCGCCATAACCAAATACAGATACGGTACCGCCTTTCCACCAGCCCATACGGGTTTCATAAGAATGTTCCAGCTGACCCAGCAGGCCATTAACCATGTGGTTAATACCCTCATTTGGATGATCATCTCTTAAACGCTTAATGCCGCTGATAAAACTTGGCCATTCGCCGTTTTCCAGCTCATCCAGCATGGGAGTTTCGTAAATTTTAACTTTTGACATAGCAAAGTCTCCTTCCAGCTATCTGTCTAAATATTGCCTAAGTATATGGTTTTAGACTAAAAACAAATAACCTTATATAAAATATGGTTATAAAACAAAGAGTTATTTTGGTGTAAAAGTCAAGATTTTATTGATCTGGATCAACAAAATAACGGGGCTATTTCTATACTAAAGGGTATGTTTCCAGTTCCTAATCCGTTTCAGACTTTAAACTGGCCGACAATATGTTCCAGTTTTTCTGAGGACTGTTCGAGGTTCTGACCCAGATCAACTGCCTCCTCAGCATTTTTATTATTTTTATCAGTAATAGTTTTAATGCTTTGCAGGGTATTTTTTATGGTTTCAACCAGTTGCAGCTGCCGTTCTGACTGTTCCGCAATGGTTTTATTCATGCTGAACAGACCATTGACGGCTTCAGTAATATGCTCCAGCGCCGTACCGGCCTCACCGGCCTGTTCAATGGTCTCCTGCACCTGCTGCTTGCCAACCTCCATCTGACTGATGACCGCATGGCTGGCAGACTGCAATTGCTCAATCATCTGCTGGATCTGATCAGTAGATTCCTGGGTCTGGTTGGCCAGTGTTCGTACTTCATCGGCCACCACAGCAAAGCCACGTCCCTGCACACCGGCACGGGCCGCTTCAATGGCGGCATTTAAAGCCAGCAAATTGCTCTGTTCAGCAATACCTTTAATCACACCGACAATAGAACTGATATCTGTCACACTTCTGGGCACTTTGGATGTGGCTTCAGAGGCACTGGTAACAGCCCCGGAGACCTGGTTAATTTTACTAATGGACAAATTAACGACATTACAGCCTTTCTGGGCGGATTCACTGGTGTCTTCAGCAATATCAGCCGCTTGGTTAATATTATCCGTAACATGCCCCACCGCCTCAACCATTTGATTGATGGCCTAATCCACAACCGTGATCTGTTCTTTCTGCTGATGCATAAACTGGCTGCCTAATCTGGATATTTCTGCCATTTTTTCTGCCGCCTGGGTACTGCTCAGGGATACATGACCGGCATCGGCAATAATATTCTGAAATTTTTCCAGCATGCTGTTAAATGCCTGCGCCAGATGATTAAGTTCCAGCACATGGCTTGATGCCACCCGTTCACTGAGATCGGAATTCTGCTCAATATCCTGGACAACCGCAATCATATTTTCGAGGGGTTTATTTATACTTCGGGCGATAGAAAGCATAATTATGATTGAAACAATTAAAATTATGGCTAAGGGTGGAAAAATATCATATAAAACATCTTTCCATAATTCTTTAATCCCCGATATATCCTGCACCATCCATAATTCACCTCCACCTTTATTCTGTAAAGGTAATACCAGGTATAACAGACCCTTATCAAAATCAATATAATAATTATCCTGTAACTGCTCGGTTGCAGGTTTCTGGTATTTATTTTTCAGTTGTGCAGCCTGTTGCTTTTGTAGTTCATAAGCATTTATTTCTGCAGTAAGTCTGGCCTTTATTTTTTCCA
>JBHNNM010000393.1:0-2689 GCA_048563625.1 Gammaproteobacteria bacterium
TTTGAGTGATCTGTTGTCCTGACAAGTGCTTTCTCCACAAGAAAAAGTACTTATCTTAATTCATCACTCAACCGGACAAGATAATTGTCGTCAGACCGGACAAGATAATTGTCGCCTAATACCCGGCCCTTGCCTGCTGCATGAGTTCCTGCTGCTTATCACTGTCCTGTTCCGACAGAACACGTGCGGATACAAAATTCATAATCCGGTCAGACACTTTTTGCGGCGTAAAATCTTCAGCTTTCAGCCCTTTAAGGTCAATACCTTCCTCTTTAAAACCCTGTTCCAACTTGTCGGCCAGTTCACGGTTTAAAATAGCCTGGTTTTTTTCCGGGGTCATTATGCCAATGGACAAAGAATCGCCGGAAGTTGATTCTTTTCTGACTGCGCCCTTATAGGGATTCAGATTATTTTCCACTAGTGACTCTTTTAGGCCACTTTTTAACCGATTTAACTCGTTTAAATTATTAACACCATTCAGTGCAGTTTCCATAATAAACTCCTGATAACAGACTATATTCCCTGGTCATACCTCAAGTTATACTATTATTGGCGTCCAGAGCATTTTTTTCTTTATTTTTTGCCGCTTATTCTTTTCATCCTATCCAAAATGAGATATATTCTTGCATCCTGCTTATATCCCTTATTTTCATTAGAATCAGAGGGCTATGCCTGAGCTATGCCCAAATAAGGGCAGGATATCAGTAATTATTATAGAGGTCCGTTATGCGTCATCGAGTTCAAATACAGCCCAGTGAACATCAGTTTTATGTTGAATCCGGAGAAACGGTTCTGGATGCCGCATTAAGACAGGGAGTCAATCTGCGCTATGGCTGCCGCAACGGCGCCTGCGGTGCCTGTAAAGGTAAAATTCTGCAGGGCAGCGTCTCCTATGATGAACCACCGATTGCGCTTGAAGACAGTGATGTAGAACAGAATCTGGCACTGTTCTGCGAAGCAAAACCGGATAGCGAACTGGTTATTGAAGTTGACGAAGTGGATCTGGGCCAGGCTGTTGAAATTAAGACCCTGCCCTGCCGTGTTCACGAAATGAATCGCCTGGCGGATGATGTTATGCAATTACTGATTAAACTGCCTGCCTCTGAACGCCTGCAGTTTCTGCCGGGACAGTATATTGATATTCTGCTGGAAGACGGCCGGCACCGCAGTTTTTCTATTGCTAATGCACCGCATAATGATGACTTTCTGGAACTGCATGTCCGTCTGGTGGAAGGTGGGCAGTTTACCTCCAGGGTATTCAATACCATGCAGCCTAAAGACCTGCTGCGTATTGAAGGCCCCCACGGCAGTTTCTTTTACCGGGAAGATGCCCGTGATGAAATACTCATGATCGCTGGCGGTACCGGCTTTGCGCCCCTCAAAGGCATTATTGAACACATCCTGTCAGAACAGGACACCCGCCCCATTTATCTTTACTGGGGGGGTCGCACCGAAGGCGATCTGTATATGCGTGACCGGGCCGAACAATGGGCCACCGAACACGACAATATTCATTTTGTTCCGGTACTCTCAGAGGCTGATGACAGCTGGAACGGCAGAACTGGTTATCTCCACGATGCCGTACTGAATGATTTTGATGATCTGTCTATTTTTGACATTTATGCCTGCGGCCCGCCGGCCATGATCAAAGCGGCTGAAAGCAGTTTTCAGGACAAGGGTATGAAAAAAGAACAGTTTTATTATGATTCCTTTGATTTTGCCAAGGATCAGTAAACCTTAAACCCGCTCTTAAAGAGCCTTTTTCCGGACACTATCAGCCTTGGACGAAATTTAAGGCTCTTTTTAATTTTTTTTAATATCATCACAATCAAAATTATAAATGCTGAGTTCAGGCCCCAGGTAAACTACAGACTCTCTTGAACCCGCCCCTAATGCCAGCTCCTTAAAAGCTCTAAACTCAATTTGAGTTAAGCCGCCTTCTAATTTCTCCATTGGGTGAATAACGATTAATGGTGAGAAAAGAAGAAACTTCTGTTTTGATAACGAGTGAATAATATACTGTAAAAGCTTTTGAGCAGCCACAAAATTGGAGATTAATGTTCTCGGATGAGAAAAGTGGTTAATAACTTTTATACCTGAATCATTATTTAATAACTCTGCGCTGCTGCCAATAACAGTAACTATTTCTTCACCCTTAGTATTTTTCTTTATCGCTATAAATGGCTTTTCATCATATATGTTGCCAGAATTTATTTCAGTCGCTTTTATTCTGTTCGCCCAGATTTAAACATAAATGGTCAAACTTAAATTGTTAAAAATTTTATTGAACATATAATATTATCTGTAAAACCAACATCCTGGATCACTTTCAGGCAAACAACTTATAGACAGGGTGTAAGTATCAGAGCTTATAGTATTACAGGACAGCCGTAATTTATCGATTTTTTATGGGGACTATTTTAATCGCCGTAAAGCACTGTTTTACAAGGTTGTTACCATCCTATACAGCCCTCCGGCACAGATCCGGACTTGCACTACTAATGCATCCGGCTCCTACATCGAGTCAAACGTAAAAACGTTGATTGGGATAAGGGTGTGTTAATCTGGCCGTTGGAAGAAAGAAACCAGTGATCCGTTTCATTTTCAACCACGTCAGTTTCTGCGCTTTGCCACTTCTTCTGCGAAGCGCTTTCATCCAGAGCTTACAAATTTGTCCCCTAAAATTTGA
>JBHNNM010000394.1:0-2658 GCA_048563625.1 Gammaproteobacteria bacterium
TAAATAAAAATGGAAATTATAACAAATTAATACATCCAAGGCTACAGGACATCCTTTCTGTTTTAATTAATAGGCATTTTTGTGAACAAAACCTTTAAACAGGGTTAACAGAATAATTTTGATATCCAGCCAGAGTGACCAATGTTCTATATAATAAAGATCATATTCCAGTCGTTTTTTAATGTCAGTATTACCTCGCCAGCCATTGACCTGAGCCCACCCAGTAATTCCAGCTTTAACCATGTGTTTTTTCATATAGCCAGGAATTTTATCCTTGAATTGTGCCACAAAATGTGGCCGCTCAGGGCGTGGTCCGACAATAGACATATCGCCTTTTAGGACATTAATAAATTGGGGCAGTTCATCCAGACTGGTTGAACGTAAAAACTGACCAAAACGAGTGGCACGTTGCTCACCAGCTTTTGCCCAAACGGGTCCGGAATATTTTTCTGCATCTATGGGCATACTGCGAAATTTCAGAATAGTAATTTCCTTGTTATTCAAGCCAATACGTTTTTGACGAAAAAAAACCGGACCTGATGATGACAGTTTGACACCAATCATAATGAGTATAAATACAGGAGATATAAACAACAGGATAAGACTGGCAAACACTTTATCTTCAATATTTTTTATTACCCGATTAAAGCCGTCCATGGGACTGGATGACACATTAATCACCGGCAGTCCAGCCACTTCGCTAAATGAATGATTAAGCAGGCTGAAACCAAAAATATCAGGGAAATAACGAATATCCACAGTGGTGTGACGTAAGTGGTTGATAATATGCTTAACTATAACTTCATCACTTAAGGGCATAGCAATGCAGACCTGATCAATGGACCGGGTTTCAACATATTCACAAACATCATCAATACCGCCCAAATGTTCAATCGGCATATTTGCAATAGGCTTATCTGAAAACACGCCGCACAGGTTAAAACCACAAGATTTTTCAGTCTGCAGGCGGTCAATTACTTCCAGTATAAAATCATCATTACCAACAATTACAACCTGACGCTGGTTAAAACCCAGTTTACGCATTTGTCGCAAACCAGTACGTAAAATAATACGCACTGTCAAACTAAGAGCCAGACCACTTGCCCACCAAAGCAGAAACCAGCCCCGAGAGTAATTTTCACTGGTTTTGGTAATAACCGCAAGTAAAGCTAGGAGCATAAACAGAAGGCACCAGGAGAGGAACACCACTTTTAGCTCCTTGAGCAAAAACCGGCCTCGCCAGGGGGTGTATAGTCCCATGGATTGAAATACTATTATGGCACAGATCAGGCCAACCAGAATTCCTTGGGTATAAGCCCCGTATGGCTGCTCAATACCACCATAAAGGTAATAGGCTGCCAAGGAAGAAAACAGGACAATAAGAATATCAATAATTTTGAATAGCAGCTCAAAGAAAAATGCATGTTGTTTTAAAATACTTTGTTGTTTCATCTGGGAATTATTGATGCCTGTACTTCATTTAAACATTTTTTTATTGCACGAATGAAACGAGCATAACTGAATGATTCGCTGTGCTTGCGGATGATTTCAGGCAGAAAAAGCGCCTCATTTTTTTCAAACTCTTCTACGGCCTGATTCAGATCATCTATGGATGGCTGGTTATACAGAATACCGGTTACATTGTTGATTACAGAATCTTTTATGCCGCCACGATTCAGGGCAATTACCGGACGACCGCAGGCCATAACCTCCACAGGTATAATACCGAAGTCCTCCACCCCGGTATAAATTAATGCCCGACAATTCTGAAACAGCCGTATGATTTCCTGCTGACTAACTCTGGAACGAATGCTGATATTATCCCGAGCCTGCTGCTGTATGCACTGCTTCAGTTCACCCTCTCCTACCATAACGAGTGTTTTGCCGGACTGATTGAAAGCATGCAGTGCATCAAGAGGACGTTTGTATTGACAAAGCTCCCCCAGCCATAAGTAATAGTCCGCATCAGGTTCAGCTACAGGGCAGAAACGCTCAGTGTCAACCGGTGGACAAATAACTCTGGCATCACGACGGTAATATTTTTTGATACGTTGAGCAACAAAACTGGAGTTAGCTATAAATTCATCGGTACGTAAGGCACTCTGACTATCCCACAGACGTAAGTAATGTCCCATTATGGCAATAGGTATGCGTTTTAGCCAATGAGCATCACCCCAGTAGGTGTAGTACATATCCCAGATATAGCGCATAGGTGAATGCGTATAACAGATATGTAAGGCATCAGGTCGGGGAATAATTCCCTTTGCCGGCCCTGACTCACTGGAAATTATCAGATCGTATTCAGTTAAGTCTAGTGCTTCTAATGCCATGGGCATAAATTGCAGATAGTAGGGGTACCATTTATGAGCCCGCGGTAGTTTTTGTATAAAAGTAGTTTTGATCTGATGCCGTTTAAGTTTGTCTGAAACTGCATCCGGAACATAGACATGCGTGTATATGTCAGCCTGAGGAAATATATCACAAATTGCTTCAAGAACTTTTTCACCTCCGCGCATGCCCGTCAGCCAGTAATGCACAATGGCAACTTTCAATTGTGATGTCTCTGCTATTACCTCCATTTGTTACACACACATCTCAGTTTTTAATAAGGATGCAAGTTTATTGAGCAGCTTTAACAATGTCAAGAGTGCTACACTA
>JBHNNM010000395.1:0-2655 GCA_048563625.1 Gammaproteobacteria bacterium
GGCTGTCCTCGCTACGTACAACGAATCTACAAATGCTCCCCCAACCTTGAACGGGACGATTGAACTTTCCCCCCCCCTGACTTTGAGAAACATGCCCTTTTTATTTGATAAGAAGGTTGTCGTACCACAAAACGTGATGGTACGGGTGATCGGTATGGCCGATGCGCTCTCTGACTATAGCCATCGGCGTCACCTACAAGGCCATACGATGGACGGTCATATTTGATAAGGAGGTTGTCGTACCACAACACGTGATGGTACGGGTGATCGGTATGGCCGATGCGCTCTCTGACTATAGCCATCGGCGTCACCTACAAAGCCATACGATGGACGGTCAGTCTCGTATCGGAGGAAGTTAGTCTTAAAATCGTGGCGGGGGACTAACTTCGAAAACACGGCAAAAGAGTATAAAAGATGGAGTGAAATGAGCCACAAGGGGAAGAGCGATAGCTAGAGCGGGAGAGAGCGATAGCTAGAGCGAGGGAGAGCTACAGCGAGAGCGAAAGCGACAGCCATGGCTCACCTTTGGGAACAGATTAGGCTCTGATAGTCTTTTTGATTTTCTATGGAATTGTATTTGTAGTAAGATGGTGAAAAGAAAAGAATAACAACCGCTAGACTATTATGGTGTTTGACTTAAATTTTGTCAGAGAGACTGCAGTTGTTGCGTTGTCAAATGTGTAGTAGTGTTACACGTAAGACAATTTGGTGCCGTTAGACCAGGATTAGAACGGGTAGACAAGTTGTTGTTTTTTTAGAAGAAAAAAGAAGAAGAAAAAAGATGGAAGAGGTCCTAATGAAAAAGTTAATGGAAGGTCAGAAGGATAGGATTAGGGCAGCAGAATTGCCAATACTCCCCTCATCATTTTTGTCAGGAACACTGGAAAAAGAGACTCTGAGGATCACTTGCTTTCGGGACAATTTTAAGCCAAGACAGGTCAACAGATATGATAGGGTCAATGTAGTTCGTGAGGTACCAGCAGGAAGGTGGGGGGTGCTGTCTTCTCAAGAAAAGGCCACCCAGACAGCGCCCTAGGGTCGGAGGAAGAGAGGCCAGCACAGGCACAAGGGCCGGGCACGTCTGCGCTTCGGCGACGACCGAGTTCGACACAGGCACAAGGGCCGGGCACGTCTGCGCTTCGGCGACGACCGAGTTCGACACAGGCACAAGGGCCGGGCACGTCTGCGCTTCGGGGTCGAGGTAAGTGGTCTCGTTTTCTCTTCGTCCTACCTTGTCGTTCTGGCTGACACAGATGTTGTTGTTGTTGACTTTTTATCAAGATGTGTAGGGGTGGACATAAATGTTTTTGATCGGATGTCGTGATTGAAAGAAAAACAAAGGAAAGTATAGGAAAGAATATTTTAAAAATGAGGAAGTGTGACAAAAAGCGTAGATAACATTGCGGTGGCTTTGCTTCTAGAAAGAGCGAGAGAAAAAAAAAAAAAAAAATGGCACAGCAAGACGTTGGGGAGGCTTTTGCCGACTTAGCGGCACAGCTGCGGAATGTTTCAACATTTATGGCCGCAAGGGACATTTCAAACTCAGTTTCGGTGTTTGAAGGGGAGCCTTCAAAGTTTAAGGCATGGATAAAGGAGATAGAGAAAAGTGCTTTGTTTTCAGGGGCTCAGGATGAGTCGAAAAAGCTGATAGCGTTTAGGGCAAGTAAGGGTCCGACTAGCGACTTCATTGACAGGTTTCTTAGAGAACGCCCTCAAGCTACCTGGGGAGAAATGAAGCAGGAATTGACTGTTCGGTTCTCAGAGATAGTGGACCAACAACATGCGCTGACCTTGCTGCGTAAAATTAAACAGAAGCCCAGGGAATCAATTCAGTTGTTCGCAGAACGTCTGCTCACCCTGTCAGAGGACGCGTTTGATCGTGATGGTGCAGGAGCACTAGGGCAGGGAGCTGAACAGCAGTTAGTGGCTTATTTTATTGATGGGCTGTGGGATTATCATCTCAAGGCGAAGATTCTCCGGGAGAACCCAGCCACGTTTAGGGCAGCAGTGACGTGCGCTGCGAATGAACAAAACGTCCAGGATAGGATTCAGCTGAGACTGGGTAAACCCGCTAGAGAGAAAGAGAGGGTTGACGTTTTTCAAGGATACAGGGGGGAACCAGTTAGACGGGAAGAGCCCATGGAGGTGGGACACATGCGCCCTCTCCGTTGTTTTAAGTGTGGTGGACCGCACAAAGCTAGGGACTGCAGGGAGCCTGGGGCAATGCCGGCAGGGGATGTTCCTAGAGAAAGGAAGAATCGGTCAGTCCAATGCTGGGAATGCGGGGGTCCGCACTTCAAGAAGGACTGCAGAAATGGGAAACCAAAAAACGGCCAACACCTCCACTAAAGGAAGCCAGTAGTGAGAGGAAGCAGAGGGCATCGGCGATGCCTGAGAAGAATTTCTCTATCAACTTAGCGGGTAGTCCAAACTCTTGTGTGATTCAATTAGGGAAACAGCGGTACAGGGCATTGGTGGATACGGGTGCCGAGGTTAGTCTGGTGCATAGGAGGGTTTTTGATAAATTAAAACAGGGTTATGATTTGGGGAAACAAAAGGTTAATCTTCAGGCGGTCAATGGGAATAAACTGCAAGTAGATGGGTGCGCTACTATTAAATTTAAGCTTGGGGGTCGGAAATTCCAACATACGTTCT
>JBHNNM010000396.1:0-2653 GCA_048563625.1 Gammaproteobacteria bacterium
ATACACAGTTTAATTTACACTGTCAATATTTTAAACTAAAAATCAGGCAAACCTCCATTCCTGATGAGCAGAGCATGTTCTATTTTGGACAAAATCTCACTCATTAAAGCGGAGAACAACCTAAAATCAAAAGCATCGCGTTTTAGGGCTCTTACTGCCATGGGGACATCACCGTGGCCGGTAATAAAAATCAGGGGCAGGTTAATACCCCGTTCTTTCAGTTCTTCCTAGGCTTCAAGGCCGCTCATGCCGGGCATTCTAACGTCCATGACTATGCAGTCGGACTCATTATTGTACTTTTCCAGAAATTCATCGGCAGAAATAAAGGTTTGAACTTTTAAACCAATGGACTCAATTAACCAGGCGGTTGATTGCCGTACCGCTTCGTCGTCATCCACAATAAAGACTAAAGCATCATCACTCATTATTATTATTTCCTAAATACTCTTTTGTAACAGGTTGTTCCGTAAGCGGTTCTTCTGTAACAGGCAGTGTAAAACAGAATCGGGCACCACTAACGGGGTTATTTTCGGCGTATAATTTACCATCATGAGCCTCGATAATGGAACTGCTGATTGATAGACCCATGCCCATACCACTGGTTTTGGTGGTAAAGAAGGGGTTAAAAATCCGCTTGAGCTTATCTTCACTGATTCCGTGACCGCTGTCAATAACACACAATTCAACAAGTTTATTATCCTTTCTTCGAGTGACCACGGTAATAGCAGGCTGTTCATTTCCAGACATGGCTTCAATACCGTTTTTGAGCAGGTTAATCAAAACCTGCTCAATCTGGATAATATCCGCCAGTACCGGAGGCAGATCTTCTTCCAGGTCCAGGGTCAGATTAACCTGTTTATTGCGTAACTGGCTTTCCAGAAAACCGGTAACTTCATTAACAATATGGTTAATATTCGTATAGGTCTTATGTGATTCCCCTTTACGTACAAAACTGCGCAGTCGGCGGATAATTCCACCGGCTCGGTCTGCCTGCTGGGCCGTTAGCTGCAGGGCATTAATAATGGCTTCGGGATCATGTTTATCCATTTTAAGCAGGCGGATACAGCCCTGAACATAGGTATGGATTGCTGAGAGTGGCTGGTTCAGTTCGTGAGCCAGACCGGAAGCCATTTCTCCCATGGTACTTAGACGGGCAACATGAGCCAGTTCGGCCTGGTGAGTCAGGGCCTGTTCCTGAGCGTGCTGACGTTCCTTTATCTCCAGCTCCAGGGATTCCTTGGAGGTTTTAAGACGATTATTTAAATCCCGGGTAGAACGCAGGTACATGATCAGTATAACCAGCAGGAAACAGATAATCAGAAAACTGAGCCAGTACTGTAATTTTACTGAAAAGGAAGAAGGGGGAGGGGATTGTGCAGTTTCCATTTCTCTGGACAGGGCAAATAATTCAGCAAGGCCATGGTATTTCTGGGCAAAAGTCCAGTGGTACTGTTCAGAGAGATAGTTAACATGATCATTTTTTTTATGGCCAATCAGTATGGTAATGATCTGATTGACAATTTCATCATTAATAAACCAGGCCCGGGCAAAGGCCCATTCTGGTACCAGTACCGAGCTGTGTAGAAATGGAGCATGCCAGCCTCTGCGGGGATGTACCAGACGTAAGGTTTTCAGAGTGGTTTTATCCAGTTGTTTTTCCAGCAGGCCGGACTTGGTGATCAGGGCATCAATTTTTCCTTCTTTCAGCCAGGACTGGGCCAGGTCGAAACGCTCAAGGACCAGTAGATCCAGATTTTCTCCAATATTCAGATCATGAATATTGAGGAATTTTTCCAGGAACAGCTCGGATGTTGAATATTCGTTTTCCAACAGGGCAATGCGTTTACCCTGTAGATCGGAAATACGGGTGACTTCAGAATTATTGTTCATGGTAAAAATTGATAAAGCTTCAGAACTGATGTATTCACCGTCAAATAGTTTTGTACGGGTCAGCATTCGTAGCACATCATGCTTTTTTTCCAGAATCAGATAATTGAATGCATCGGTAATAACAAAATCCAGTTCATCATTTTCCAGGGCATTGGTTAGCTTGTTTGGAGGCAGAAATGTGGTATTAAAATGATATTTTGAATATTGATTCAGGCGATCAATTGTCAGCTGCCAGGGAGAATCTTCTAACTGATGCTGATGTGTGGCATGCAGGGTTAATATACCAATATTAAAGGTCTGTTTCTGGGGAGCAGACCAGGCTGGTATGACCGGGTAAAATAAGCACAACAGTATTAAAAATAAAAATGCAGACAAAGAAATGAAACATGGCTGCTTTTTTAAAGACATGCGTAGCAAAAATAGTCCTTTTACCCAGATAGTAATAAATATTAACGATTTAATAACATACCGTTTTATGGGAAAAAGGTAAAGCTTCCGCCCTGTCTTATCCTGTAATAGTGAGCAGGAGGAAGCTGAAGTTTAGATAGCAATATCAGGAACTGGAATCTTCCAGTGCAGGCGTTTCATTGCCCTTAAGAATTTCTACCAGCTTATTGGATAATTCCCGGGGTTCAAATTTAGCTACATAGGCATTCGCACCGACACCATGGCCCAGAGACATATTAGCCTCTGCAGACAGTGAGGAATGCATAATAACGGGAATACCGGCAAAACGCGGATCATTTTTAATATGCTTGGTTAA
>JBHNNM010000397.1:0-2642 GCA_048563625.1 Gammaproteobacteria bacterium
TCGCTATGATAAGCTGGAAAGAAACTATGCCAGTACATTAGCGTTAGGCTGTTGTATGGTGTGGCTTCCTATGTGGAATGGTTAAATTTTGTACACAAAAGATCAACAGCCCCTAGAATTACAGGAACCATCATGGGGGAACCTGATTTGTCAGATGGTCAGGGGCTACAGTCCCGTATAAGGTTTAGTATATTAAAAGTATCCAATGAATTTAGGGATTCATATGAAAAATAATAAAACACTGCTGTTCATAATCTTCTTTATGCTTATGACAGGTTTTACCAGCCTGGCTCTGGCAGGCTCTTCAGCGCAAGATGCTGAGAAAATTGAGCTCAAACCGAGGCATCCGCAACAATACACGGTTGTTAAAGGGGATACTTTATGGGACATTTCCGGTAAGTTTCTGAAAAAACCCTAGTACTGGCCTGAAATCTGGCAGATGAATCAGCAGATTGAAAACCCCCATCTGATTTATCCCGGCGATGTACTGACCCTGGTTTATATTGATGGCAAACCCTATATCAGACATCATCGTGGTAAGCGCACAGTTAAGCTAAGCCCCAAAACCCGTGTGGAAGATCTGGGACAGGCTATTCCCACTATCCCACTGGATATTATTTCTCCATACCTGACCAACAACCGGATCATCGGTGTCCATGAATATACCTCTGCCCCCTATATTGTCGGCATAAACGAAGGCTTACTCTCCGCCGGTGCTGACAATAAAGTTTATGTCATGGGAATGGATAAAAACACTCCCCCCGGCAGCCGTCATGCTGTATATCGTACCGGTGGTACCTACAGAGACCCGGCCGATCCTAAAAAGATCCTGGGGCATGAAGCCGTTTATGTTGGTGAAGGTACTCTTGAGCGCGCAGGCAGCCCTGAGCACAAAAACAGCCCGGCCACTTTATATATTCAAAAATCCAAAGCCGAAATTCTGAAAGGCTATCGTGTACTCCCGGTCAGTACAGATACTATTGTTGATACCAGCTTTATTCCCAAACCTTCCCGTGCAAAGCGTCCCGGCCGAATTATCGGGGTCTTAACCAGCGGTATTCGGCCTGGAGTTAAAATGGTCGGAGCACTGGACGTGGTGATTGTTGATATGGGTCTTGCCGACGGCGTCGAAAAAGGTGATGTATTCAATATCTACAAGAAAGGTTCAGTCGTAAAGGACAAAATGCACTACAATAAGCAGATTAAACTGCCTGATGAAATCAACGGCACTCTGATGGTGTTCAGACCTTTTAAACACCTGAGTTATGCCCTGGTTATGGAAGCCCAGAGCGCCTTATCTGTAGGTGACGTTATCCATTCGCCTTTCTTTGAAGAATAGGCCTGACACAAAAACAATTTATCCGTGCCGCCTTAATCAAGGTTTATACGATCAACGGCACGGATTTATAAGCCGCCTGAACAATCATGGATGATTTACCCTATCTGCTCGCCCTGCACTGTGCTTCCCGCATAGGTAGCACAACACTTAACCAGCTCTGTGCCCTACCCTGCTCACTGTCCAGCCTGTTTGACACACCGGAAATTTTAACCACCTTTGAGTTAAAAAATCCCAGCTTGAAACCATTAGGGAAGCACTTAGGACGCCCGACTGGAAAACCGTAGAACAAACGCTCAAATGGGCCGAAGCTGAAGAAAATCATATCCTGCTGTTATCCCATAAAGACTACCCTGAATTATTAAAGCAAATCCATTCACCCCCGCCTCTGCTATTTGTTAAAGGCCATTTGTCCGTTTTAAGTGATATTCAACTGGCCATGGTCGGCAGCCGCAACCCGAGCGTTGACGGCAGTGAAACCGCCTGGCAATTCGCTCATCATCTGGCACAGCACGGCATGGTGATCACCAGCGGTATGGCTCTGGGCGTAGACACTCAAAGCCACAAAGGGGCCCTGGCAGCCGGTGGCCGAAGTATTGCGGTAGCCGGCACCGGCCTGAACCGTATTTACCCAGCACGTAATAAAGAGCTCGCCTGGCAACTTATTGAACAGGGTGCCATTATTTCTGAATACTCGCTGGAAACCGGCCCGCTTAAGGCGAATTTTCCTCAACGCAACCGGATCATCAGCGGCCTGAGTGTCGGCACCTTGGTAGTGGAAGCGGCTTTAAAAAGCGGCTCACTGATCACAGCCAGAGAAGCCCTGGAACAGGGGCGTGAGGTCTTTGCCATTCCAGGATCCATACACAATCCCTTATCCCGCGACTGTCATCAACTCATTAAAACCGAAGCCAAGCTGGTTGAAACGGCGGATGATATTCTGGAAGAACTGGACAGTTTAATGCTGGCCTCACATATGCCCGACCAGCCTGAACTGTTTAACACCACAAAGGAAGCACCAATACCAGAACCCGATCCCTTACTTCCCAAGGTGCAGCAGCAAATCCTGAAAAATATCGGCTACTCCCCCGTTGCCGTGGATCAGGTTATTGAACGCTCCGGTCTCAATGCCGCAGATGTCAATGCCAACCTGGTACTACTTGAAATTAATGATTATATTCAGTCCTGTTGTGGTCTAATAGAACTGGACACTTTAATAAGAGATAATAACAATCAATTATTGAGGTGTCATAATGGGACAGAAACGAACATACAAACAATATTCTAAAGAATATAAAGAAGAAGC
>JBHNNM010000398.1:0-2633 GCA_048563625.1 Gammaproteobacteria bacterium
GGCATCTGCTGTCTGGTTGACTGTAAACCACATCTCGCACAGTTGCTGAAAGTCATGCAATGCTTGGGCGCGGTCGGATGCTGACCAGTCCATTGTAGGTCGAGGCAGTGTGCTGTCAGCCGTGCTGGCGTGTGGGTGTGTGGTTGCCAAACAAAAATGGAAAACGATACCACTTACCGGATGTGACGATGGAGGTGAAGAGTGTGATACTCTCAGACGGTCACAATCAGGTAATGCACAAGTGAATCGCAGTGGAGATGTGCCGTTTCAGGCCTCAGAGTCACTGTCACTGTCACTGAAGTGTTGTCACACCACAGCACACACAACTAGTTATGTATCAGAACCCTGCTGCCACCACCATGTAATGTAATGTTGTTTGTGTTGATCACAATAACGTTGGGGTTCTCTTTTAACCAATACACTAACACATGGCTGAGTCACAAGGCATTCTTTATTACTAGAGACATAGACATATAACAACTAGCACAGAGGACAGAGGAACGTGTGATGGGTAGCAGGAACAAAGAGCAAGTGCAGGCCAGTGTGTGAGAAACAATGAAGAGAGGGGAAGGGGGGAAGGGAGTGGCTCTGGGGCATGGTCACTACTGACCACACTCGTGTCAGTCTGGAAGCTGCTATCAGGTTGTTTATGTGTTGGGGTGGGAGCGTCCGGTTCCAGACTGTAGGGCAGTAAGGGAGCAGAGGCTAAGTGTGAAATAGGACTATACCGTTACATCCTCTCTCTTTGGTAAAGGAAAAGAACAGACTGGTAATCAACAAAGTTTTAACAATCAGTATACTCTATAGGCTACTTAGAAAACTGGATACAGGTGTGAAGATTATTGGTCTAAGGTACTATAAAATATACAGTTTCTTTTGATTGATGAATTTCTCCAGAGTACAAAATACTGTTTCTTTTAACACCTTGGTATTGCTAAGTGTTGCAGTCACTGAGTCAGGAGACAGTTCCTTCGTTGTAAATAATTAGGGGTCCAATAAGAAAACATACATGAATTCAACAGGAGTACATATGTGCATAAATGCTACTGATATATATATATATATCTATCTATTCTATTCTATTCTATTGGAGACACATGCCAAACAGCTCCGTGGGTGCATTTTTGTATGTTTGTCAAATCTTCATTTTTCTCTTCTTTCTTCTTTGTCTTCATGCATGTTCTTCCTCCCTCTTTCTGGCTTGATCTTCTGACTCCTACATGCTTTCGATGAGTCTTTGAGGTGGTTTTGTGTGTCTGCTGGAACATCGTAGAGGTGTCTGCGCTGGCGCAGGCT
Organism: Gammaproteobacteria bacterium; assembly: GCA_048563625.1. Lineage (GTDB taxonomy): Bacteria > Pseudomonadota > Gammaproteobacteria > GRL18 > GRL18 > JANELJ01. The sequence goes on from JBHNNM010000398.1 coordinate 1,297, forward strand.
TGTCGCTGGTCTGGCCATTAGGGGTGAAGCTGTCTGCTTTTGGCGGTGGAGCTGTTGTTGTCGCTGGCATGTTTATCTGTTGTTGCTGGTCCGGTGAGGATGTGCGGTTGGTGTCGGGGCTGGTCTGGTCTGCCCATGTGATATGTTTGGGTGGTGCTGTGAAGTCCCGGAGCTGGCGACGATTACGACGGTAGAGACCACCATTTGGAGTGCGAACGGTGTACGAACGCGGTTCGGGCCTCTTCTCGACAACAGTGGCTGGTGTCCAGGTCCCGTTGGCTTCCTGCAGGCGGACATGTTGGCCAGTGTGGAGTGGTGGAAGGTCGCGGGCGCTCCGGTCATGGTACTTCTTCTGCGTCCGCTGGTGGGCTTGCAGGTTCTTGTGGACAGCTGTATCTTGGGGTGTGTGGGAGGAGAGGAGAGGGAGGTTGGATCTGAGCTGCCGGAAGTATAGGAGTTCGGCAGGGGAGGGGAGGTTGTTGTCGATGGGGGTGGTGCGTAGGCACAGCAGAGAGAGGTCTGGATCAGTGCTGCTCTGCCTTGCCTTGAGCATGGTTTTCTTGACAGTCTGGACCATGCGTTCGGCAAATCCGTTGGACTGGGGGTATCTGGGTGAGCTTGTGACGTGCTTGAATCCCCAGTCTGCTGCAAATGTCCTGAACTCTACGCAGTCGTACTGCGGTCCATTGTCAGATAGCAGTTTGTGTGGTATGCCATGCTCTCCAAACAGCTGCTTCAGAGCTGAGATGACCGTGGCGCTGGTGGAGTTGCAGGTCAGACGTCGAACAAAGGGCATCTTTGAGTAGCAGTCAGCAACAGTGACGTAGTCATTCCCCTCAAGGTGGAAGATGTCTGTGGCTAGCACTTGCCACGGACCATCTGGGATGTCATGTGGGAGGAGTGTCTCTGCCTGCTGACTGCTCTGGTTGGTCACGGCACGCTCAGTGTCCGCGTTGATGCCTTTCCAGTACACGCACGTCTTGGCGCGTAGTTTGCACTGCTCCATTCCTTGGTGTCCTGCGTGGATGTTTCGCAGAATGTAGCTCCTCATGGTAGTAGGAATCAGCACTCGCTCTCCTTTCAGTACCAGTCCATCTTCTACTGAGAGCTCATCCTTGCATGACCAAAATCCTCGCAGATTTTTTGGGCAGTTGTTTGGCGCTGTCTGGCCAACCATCAGTGATGATGTTCCTTATTGCTGTGACCTCTGGGTCGGATTCTGACTCAAGCTTCAGCTGCTGCAGTTTGTCATCAGTGAACTGAACTGCATATATTGATTGTTCAAGGTGAATCTCTTTGTCAGGCGGGAGGGGGGTGGGGTGGGCGTGGGGGGGGGG
>JBHNNM010000399.1:0-2632 GCA_048563625.1 Gammaproteobacteria bacterium
ATTCCCTGTTATGAGATTGTGGATTAAAAGTACAAACAGTTCAGATTGTGGTTCGCTTTGCTCTTACAATCTAACATTGTTCATTAGCCTTTTAATCAATAAAGCTTTATTTTTAATACTTTATTTAAAAGCTTAAAATGCTTATCAAGGGAATATATTGCGCAGTCATTTTGTTTGGCATTTTGTGCGATTATTAAATCAGGGATACCAATTCCATTTGCTCCTGATTTTAAGCATTTGATTTGCAACTGAATGATTTCTTCCCATTTAATATCTAATGGGGTTTGACTTACTTCATTAAGCAATCGAATAACATGAGTTTGCTGTTTTATTTTTAAATACGGTATCAATTCAGCCAGTATAATTTCATTAATAACAATAAGATTTTCATCAATTAAGAACTCTAAACCACTGGAATTTTTACCATCTTGAAAATAATCTATCCAGATTGAAGTATCTACAAGTACCATTATTAATGGCGATCTCTTATTTCATCAAGGTCTATATCTATATTGATTTTCCCTTTATATTTTTTGAGATCAGAAATCTTTGATTTTTTTACCAGTTCTTCCAGTGCTTTAACAATAACCCCCGTTTTTGTAGTTGTATGTGTTATTTTCATTGCCTCATTAAGCAAGTTTTCGGGTAAATCAAGAGTAGTTCTCATAATTTTCCTCCTCAATATGACGCATATAAATATAGAGTTTTATGCATAATATATCAAGAGATTAATCTATGAAGTAAAATCTGTTTTGAATAACATATTTAAACGAACAACTTAAGGGGTTTGAAGAATGTCCCTTACCTGCTGCTCATAAACCGGCTGTACCAGTACATAATCCTCATTGTAGTAATCAGCATAATGCTCGCCCAGCTTGCTGACATATTCCTTTTCTGATTTTTTAACCACGATAATAATTTTAGGGTGGTAGTCCGGATAAGTCTGCAGAGTAATTAACAAGGTATCAAGATTGCAGATATGATTACTGGCATAGTTGGTGCCATAGGCATAAAAGAACTCCGCCACAATCACATCCGGCTGCTGTTTTTTCAGGGCCGCCATGGCCTTGCGCATGGAAGGCAATACAATTTCTTCATAACCCAGTTCTTCATACAGAGAGGTGAGTTTGGGATGGGTCGGGGATTCTACAATGGAAAAAACAATGGGTTTTGACAAGGGCTATTCTCTTTACAGGCTAATGTTTACCGGAAGGTGTATTTAAACGGTTAAGGCTGGTATTCTCAAAACAGTCTGTATCAGACCACTTTGAGAATACCAGTCCCTGGCAAGTTTGACTTTCTCATTCCGTCGTTTTGCCTTATTAGATTTGTCATGGATATGAGATTTTTTCATTAAAGGGTGATTAAACAAAGGGTTTCTGGGCGGGGATAGTTTTACCACCCATTTCTTTTTTCTGGCCATTTGAGCCTCCTTTTTTGCTTTTCTATAATATTTTTTTAATATTAAAATATTAGACCACTGACTTTTCAGCGGGTTCCGGTTTAAACATGAATCCTGCTGCATTTTACCACATCAGATCATCCGGAATTTCATAATCCGCGTAAAAATCGTCTTCCTGTTCATCTTCTTTAGATGGATCATTTCTTAAAATAATGTATTTTTCATCTCTTAGCTTTATTTTATCCGCAACCGGTGCAGGTACCACATCGTACTGAGTATCAAATTTAACAATCGCCAGCTTACCTCTGGTCAGTCCTTCATGTACCTCTTCAGGTACAAAGATACGCTTTACAGTTTTATTGTCTTCAAAGTTATAAACCAGGTCATCACCATTGCCTTTAGGCAGGCGGTTGCTTTCAATAAGCTGTTTAATCTGGGCCATAATGGCTTTTTGCTGAGCGGCTTCATTTCGTTTGCGATTCAGCTCTCTGTCTCGTTCCGCTTTTTCACGGATAGCTTTTTCAGCCAGCAGTTTGGCTTCATCAACAACACCCTGCTTAGTGTTTCGCTGCTGTTTCAGCTTTTTATGTTTTTGACTTTTGGCCTGATTGGCCTTGTTTTTATCTACCAGACCGGCTTTTAATAATTGTTCCTGCAGGGCATTTCCCACGTTTTTCTCCAGTTTGTTCCCGCGTTTTAAAACTCTTTGTATATTCTCGCCAAAGGATGACCTTTAGCTTGCATATCTAGGTCCAGAAAATACCCATAGGGAGTCTGTATAACCTGGTAACCCACATTCAGCAGACGCTGTTCCACCCGGTTTAAGAGTTCCCGGGCCTGCTGGGGATCGGCTTTTGCTTCACCCAGATGGGTAAATGAATACAGTATTATACTCTGATTATCCCACTTTTTGGCCAGCCATTTCAGATTTTTAAGCAGCTTCTTTTCCGCTGAACTGCCCTCCTGGACATCTTCAGGTTCTATATGTACAAAGGCCACAATCTGTTCTGCATAATACCCCGGCAAGGCCTCAGGAGCCGTTTCCAGAGTTTTCATAGCCGGATTCCAGTTAAATCGTTCACAATACCAGAGCAAAATACGCATAAATTATTTGGCTCTTCTCCGCTCTGATGAGTGAAGAAAGATGCTAATACTCACAAAACCTGTTGAAATATAAAGCTTCTGACAGTTTTATAAGCAATAGGTAATATGAGTATCAACATCTCACCC
>JBHNNM010000400.1:0-2630 GCA_048563625.1 Gammaproteobacteria bacterium
TCTCCAGGTTATTGCGCAGCCAGATAGAGCGTACACCACTTCCGGATACAAAAATGCCTCTTTTTCTCAATTCATTACTGGTTCTGGCCTGGCCATGTGCGGGTAATTCAATGGCATATTCGTATACGTCAAAACTTCCCACGTTGATAAATTATGCCACTTTATTTAAAGGCTGAATTTTTTCAGTTAAATTCCATGGCATGAATTGATCTAACGCTTCCTCATCATAATGTCTGCCAAGCTTGGGCAGTTCAGTCAGTATGTACGTCAAAAAAGCGAAGGGTTCCAGATTATTAGCTTTCGCTGTTTGCACCAGAGAATATAAAATGGCACTGGCATCAGCACCCCTTGGGTTTTGATTCATCACCCAGTTTTTTCTGCCGATCACAAAAGGTTTGATCCGCTGCTCTGCGGTATTATTATCAATCTGTAAATTGCCATCCTCAAGATAGATGCTCAGATAGTTCCATTGATTGATCACATAACGGATCGCCACACCCAGCTTGCTGTCTTTGGTTGTTTTAGAGACTTTATCATCACACCACTGTTTAAAGTCATCCAGCAAGGTTTTGCTTTTTTCCTGACGAATAAGATAGCGTTGCTCTGCATTGAGGTGCTTGATTTGTTTTTCAATGGCATACAACTTAGCTATTTTGCTGATAGCCATTTGTACCATGCCCGGCTTTTTCTGCTTGTCTTTTGGCAGTGCTTTTAAGGCATCGTGGAATTTGCGTCGGACATGCGCCATGCATCCCAACAAAATAACGTCACTGTCGTCACCCTCAAAGATATGATAACCAGGAAACCCATCCGTTTGCAGGTAGCCAGAGAATCATGTTAAAAATGTTTTGGTATGCAAACCAGCACGGGTGGGCTGGTATTCATATAAAACAACGGGACACTCGGGGGCATAGTCCCCACTTTGATAGAGCCACATATAAGACTTTGGACAGTTCTCACGCCCATCATTGATCACCCGCAAAGTGGTTTCATCTGCCTGGATGATTTTTTGCCTAATGAGGTGATACAGGAGTCGATTATAGAAAGGTTTAAGCAATTCAGCTGATTTGAGCACCCAGTTGGACATACTGGCTCTGGAAATATCAATCTTATAGCGGTTGAATATTACTTCCTGCCGATAGAGTGGCAAACTATCCAGAAACCTGGAAACAATGATATAGGCCAGTAAACTGGGTGAGGCAATACTTCTGGGAATAGGTTGTGCTGGCTTTGCAGCAGTCTTAACTCCTTCCTCACAAGCACGACAAGCGTATTTAACCTGAACGTGTTCTACTACATAAACCTGAGCTGGAATGATTTCCAGTTGCTCTGAAGTCTCTTCACCGATTTCATGCAGATGATGGCCACAGTCACATACCTGGTCTGATTCCGCCAGTTCATGACGAACCACTTTACGAGGCAAGTCTTTGGGTAAAGGCTTACGGCCTGGCTTTTTACGCTCATAGGTGATGGTTTCACGGGCTTCTGGCTCTGCTTTGTCTGCCAATGTCTCAGCTTCATTAAAGAAGTCAGGATGAGGCTCTTTTTCACTGGAAGAGCCAAACTGTTTGTGTTGTAACAGGCGAAACTGCTCTTCATACCAGCTCACTTTTGACTGGAGTTCAAGCACCATATTCTGCAGTGCGGGGGTGTCTTCTGGTAGTATTTTATCGCTTGAACTCATGTCTTTATTATACTAAAAAACAGCATTAAATGCTTGGTTTTATTCTATTTTATTCAGGCATTTAAGGCTGTTTCAGTTGTTTTTCAGACCATGAATTTCAGGATGGGCATGGCGCTGTGTATAGGATAAACCATCCAGTAACCACTGTAATTCTCTCAGGGTTAATGAGAGTGTTTGTGGGTCTTTTTCGCTCGGCCACTGAAACTTGCCTTTTTCCAGGGTCCGGTAGTAAAGCCAGAAACCATTACGTTCCCAATAGAGAATTTTGAGCTTATCCCGTTGGCGATTACAAAAAACAAAAACACTGCCATCAAAGGGATCATGCTCCAATTGTTCTGAAACAAGCAGTGATAATCCTTGCGTAGCTTTTCTCATATCGGTGACACCAGAAGCCAGATACACCTGATTGACTGGGATGCCATTTATCATGAAACAGTCCTGAGTAATTCCAGGACTGGCTTGATCTGATCCAGATTCGTATCAGAATTAATTTCCAGACTAAAACCATTAGTATGGCTTATTTTGACGGTGCCTGCATTGATGGACTGAGCCAGCAGGTTAACTGGAATGAGCTGGTTTTTGCTACTGACCACTTTAGAGGATGTAACATATCCTAATTTCTTACGATAGTAACTGAAAATATGAGAGGGGATATCATGCTGTTGGCAATAGGTTGCCTGACTTAAATTACTAGCCTGGCAAGCCTCGATGTGAAGCTTCATCGAAGCATCTTTTGAATTGGCTGGGGTCATTTATATCTCCGGATTGTGAATTGAAGATCATAGTCTGACCGGCTTGAGGCAATTTTTGAAGGTGGGTTTTATTTGTAACCGCCAATTAATCCCACATTGACCTTCTACCCCACCTACTGTAACGCCTGAATTTTTTCAGCACACAGCCAGGGCAGTAAAGCATCAAATGCTTCAGGTTCTGCATGGCGTCCCAG
>JBHNNM010000401.1:0-2610 GCA_048563625.1 Gammaproteobacteria bacterium
AGGCTGAAATTCGTCTGGTATTAGGGGAAATCAACCTAGTTGAATCCGTTAATGCTCTGGTCAGGGAAGCCGATGTGCGCAAGGAAGAACTGAGTCAACGTCGTAAAGTTAAGAAAATGCAGCTGGCCCGGCAGATGCTAAGCAAAAATTCCGGCCAGTATTATCAGCCGGCACCGGTTCTGGCAGATGCTATGGATTCTGAAAAAGCCATCAGCAAGGAAAGCATCAGTGAATATTATATTTTCAGTATTGAAGGCCGGGAAACGGTTAAAAATGGCTGGTCAAAACGTTTACGCAGCAGCCGGGCCGATGCGGTGGCTGTAGATACTGTCTATCGCTATCGACCCAGAGAGTACGGTGAACAACTGGTCAGAGTACTGCAGTTACATAACAATAAGGACTCGAAACTGGGTGAAGTACCTCTGCCGCAGGGTACTATTCAGATTTATCAGGATAATAAAGAAGGCAGCCTGAGCTATATTGCCGGCCTGCAGTTTAATTATGTGGCTATTGATGAAAAAGCAGAACTTAATACCGGGGTTAATCCGCAATTGTTTTTTCAGTTGGTGAATTTAAAAAACTGGCGTGATAATATCTGGATGTAACCGCAAGGGCAAAGTCTATCGCCGTGTAGGTGACGGTCATATGTTAGTTGATCATAGTGCTACAGTGGCAGGCAGGGATGAACACCGTATCTTTGTTCAAAAGCTTAAGAATTTCACCGGTAAGCCGGTTAAAGTGGAAATCCGCCGCCGGGTCACAGGTGATGCCATAATTAAAAGCAGTCTGGATATGAAAAAACATGATTTTCAGACCTTTGAACTGCAGACAGCGCTGACACCGGGTGAACAGCAGGCACTATTATATGAAGTGCTGATTAAAAAAGGCCGAAATGCCCGGCAGAATCAGATTGTCCTGCAGGAAAAACCAATAGAATATCCAGTCTGGTAATTTTATTAAAAAAAGAATCACAGTGAATAATACACAACGTCTCGTAACTATTACAAAGTTTGTAACACTTGCATTGGCTTTTTCTGGTGTGCTTTCAGTATCGGTTCAGGCCGGCTGGCAGGACTGGGCCAAAGAAACGGACTCATTTCTTAAATCCACCACGGGGAAAGATACGGCTTCAACCGTCAGCTCCAGTCTGTCCAATGATGAAATTGCCCAGGGCTTAAAAGAGGCAGTGGATGTCGGAGTTAAAAAGCCTATTGATATGCTGGGCCAGGAAAACGGCTTTTTAAATGACAAAAGTGTACGTATCCCCATGCCTGAACAGCTGACGCAGGTTGAAAAAGCCCTGCGTATGGCCGGACAGGAGCAGATGGCAGATGAGTTTGTTACCAGTATGAACCGTGCGGCAGAACAGGCAGTACCCCAGGTTACTAATGTCTTTGTGGATGCTATATCAAAAATGTCTCTGAGCGATGCCCAGGCGATACTGTCCTGGGGAGACACCGCGGCAACCGACTATTTCAGGCAGCATACCTCTGAGCAGTTAAGCCAGTTAATTAAACCTTATGTTACTGAATCCATGGCCTCTAATGAAGTCACCCAGTATTATCAGTCCATGCTGTCTATGGCCAAACAATATGATACCTTTGGTCTTTTAAATCAGTATCTTGGCAAAGCAGCTAACCTGGAAGATTATGTGACGGATAAAACCATGGATGGTCTGTTCAGCAAAATTGCCGAACAGGAGGCTCTGATCCGGCAGAATCCAGCCGCCCGTACCACCGATATTCTTAAATCGGTCTTTGGTTCGCTGTCCAAATAAGCTGCTGCCGGCATGGTCCGACTGGTTGATACCCATTGCCACCTGGATTTTGCAGTATTTGACGAGGATCGTTCTGCCATCCTGCAAAACTGCAAAAAACAGTCTGTGCAGAATATTATAGTACCAGGTGTTCAGGCTGGAGGCTGGTTAAATCTGCTGGAGCTCTGTAAGCAGGAACTTATGCTTTATCCGGCACTGGGGCTGCACCCCTGTTTTATGCAACAGCATCAGCCGGATGACCTGCGCAGGCTGGAAGATTACTGTCAGTCCGGTGAACTGTATGCTATTGGTGAAATAGGACTGGACTATCGATCCGGTCATGCCTGTCGTTCCGGTCAGGCCTGTCAGCAGGAAGCCTCTAAAAAAGACCAGACGGGCAGGGAACAGCAGCTTTTTTATTTTTCTGCTCAGCTGCAGCTAGCTGAACAGTACGCTTTACCGGTTTTAATCCATGCGGTGAAATCTCATCAGGATGTGCTGACCCGGTTAAAACAGCACCCATCCATAAGCGGTATTATTCATGCCTACAGCGGTAGTTATGAGCAGGCGGTGGAATATCTGAAACTGGGCTTTAAACTGGGTTTCGGCGGTGCCTATACCTATCCACGGGCTAAAAAAATGCGGGCTCTGGTCAGCCGGTTACCCCTGGAAGCCTGGGTACTGGAAACCGATGCACCGGATATGAGTCCTGAGTCTCATTATGGGCAACGTAACAGCCCTGAATACCTGCCGGAAATTGCCCGGGTCTTTGTCAGCCTGTATGATAAACCACTGGCAGTTGAACAGATTCTAGAACAGCCTTATCAAAATACCCTGAATATTTTACCTAAGAT
>JBHNNM010000402.1:0-2584 GCA_048563625.1 Gammaproteobacteria bacterium
TGAGATGTTGATACTCATATTACCTATTGCTTATAAAACTGTCAGAAGCTTTATATTTCAACAGGTTTTGTGAGTATTAGCATCTTTCTTCACTCATCAGAGCGGAGAAGAGCCGCTTTTATAACAGGGAAAGACTACATTCTGCCAATGATTATTTATCGCCAAAAGATTACGAAGAACTACAGAAAATGGCTTAAAAAACTGTCCGGAAAAGTGTTGACAGATCAGTTGAAAAACTCCGGCAAAAAGGCATCACCGCTCATCGTATGGAAGATGGTTTTCCTGAATGGAAATCAAGGGGGGTTACCCATTGAGCATTCAAGCGATGCTTAGCTGTTTTAAATCCCGTTCTTTTATCAAAATGAGTGCTACAAAAGTATGAGTAATAGTGATTTTTCTTCCCCTCCTATTCTTAACAATAAACATTATTCTGAACCTTCTGTCTTTCAACCTGAGAATCTTTTACGTGAGGCGAGAAGACAAAAAACGATACATCATGGTGAAATAACCCGGGTCTGTATTTTAGATCCTGATGGCGACTTTGTTGATCACCTTAAAAATAAAGATAAAATAAAAAAAACAAATACTGGGCTTGTTACCATTCTGATTTATACACATTTGAGGTTAATGGAGAAGCAGTGGGAGTCATTCCCCGTGCAGTAGGTGCTTCGTATGCTGTATTAGTTGCTGAGCAACTCTTTGTTTCCGGTTGTGATATTTTAATCAGCATAACCTCAGCTGGAATTATTAATCCGCCATCGATCAATAAACAATTTGTTTTAATTACTGAAGCCATTAGAGATGAGGGGACCAGCTACCATTACTTGCCGGACAATGAGCCGTCACTTGTTTCCAGTGAACTATTTAAGCTCTTAGGGCATGATACAAAAAGCGCTAAACTCCCCTGGTTTGGTGCCAAAAGCTGGACAACGGATGTACCATACAGAGAAACAGAAACAGCCATCACTGCAATGAAGAACAATAATGTAACCTGTGTAGAAACGGAGGCGGCTGCTTTGTATGCATTTGCTACAGCAAAAGATAAAAAAGTCGTCTGTTTTGCCCACCTGACTAATACTATGGCACAACAGGAAGGGGATTTTGAAAAAGGTGAAGATTTTGGCAGTATAGCGATGTTTAAGCTGATTGAAAAGGTGATAAAAAAACTTAGCTAGTGTCCATCCTGCCCGCACTCCCAAGTTTTAGATACTTTCTTATAAATGGATGGTCACTATTTAGATTTATAATCACTTAAATTTGTAGCTCTAAAATATGGCGTAACTGATGCTGATATTTTATTAATAGCACGGATTTTAAAAAAAGCTAACAACAGCCACTGTTATTTGGCTGATCATCTGTTTGAGTTGTATTATTAGTGTCAAAAGGTAGAGTAGTACCGCAGCCAGCAAAAATACCAAAGTGTTTGCTCATATCACCATAAAATTCAAAGTGAGGTTTAAAACGAGTTTCCTGTAGCATACGCCAGGTATTACCGCAAACCGGGAAGTGCCGTCCGGTTTCTATGGCATGATGCTTGTCCAGTATAAAAAGCTCTTCATGATGTGCAATAGTGCCTTTATAGACCACGCATTGACCGTAATCCTCACAGGCCGGTTCCAGGCCATCCAGTTTAAACAAACGGTAAGTGGCAGAATAGAAATTAATATGACCAATCAGCTTTTCAATATTGGCATTATCAATGTTCAGGGGCCTGTCTTCCGCCAGCCGCGGATCAAGAAAACCGCATTTTTTTGCCAGATTCTGAAAGTCATTCCAGTACAGAGCACCGCTAAGACATTCGCCATACAGAACAGGATCTTTAATCAGATGTTCAGGTACCCGTCTGTCACTGTAAACATCTGAAAAATAGAGTTCGCCACCGGGTTTTAATACCCGCCAGGCTTCTTTTAATACTGCTTCTTTATCCGGGGAAAGATTAATGACACAATTGGAAACAATAATATCAAAACTATTGTCTTCCAGTTCTAGTTCATTCAGACGTTCAATATAGCCCTTTTTAAATGCTATATTGGGTTTTTTGTAGCCAAAGACTTCAGTGTGGTAATCAATATACTGATTGGCGACCGCTAGCTGCTCATCGGTCATATCCACACCCAGCACAAAACCATTTTCACCCACCAGTTGTGCCAGAATATAGCAGTCCCGGCCGGAACCGCTGCCCAGATCCAGTATTCTCATACCTTCCAGCTGCTGGGGACGAACCAAGCCGCAACCGTAATAGCGGGCCGCTACTTCGGGATGGATCCTGCTCATAGCCTGTTTTATATGATCCGGCAAATCGGTATCGGTACAGCAGGCATCGGTTTTTAAATCACCGGATGACTGCAGGATTTTGCCATAATAATCTTTAACTTCATCAAACATATTATTGTTTAGCTATTTGGTATTGTCTGCCAAGTATTAGTCATTTGCTAACAGAAATAGAAATCATATACAAAAATGCCTGATCTGTCAACACTTTTCCGGACAGTTTTTTAAGCCATTTTCTGTAGTTCTTCGTAATCTTTTGGCGATAAATAATCATTGGCAGAATGTAGTCTTTCCCTGTTATAAAAGACTTCAA
>JBHNNM010000403.1:0-2581 GCA_048563625.1 Gammaproteobacteria bacterium
CGGTTATAAGCTGGTAAAAGCTGGAGTCATGGATATGTTTCCTCATACTGCTCATGTGGAATCCATTGCACTTTTTGAAAAAATATAACTATTTCGTGTATCTGACCGTGACTGTTTACAGTACTTCAATTTATGTTAAATAATTACCAAAACATTCAGTATTTAATAATGCAGTCAGTCAGTAATAAACAATGATTCCAGAAAGGTTAAAAAAATGGATTTTTGTACTTTTTATAAGCATACTGGCAATGGGGCTGTCAGCCTGTAATAACCGCTCTTCTGATACTTCCCATGCTGTTGTCCGTTTCGGTATCAGCTCAGCACCGGTAACTCTGGACCCGCTACAGGCCACCGATGCCACATCCGCCCGGATTAATCGCCTGATTTATGAAACCCTGGTGGATTTCGGCGAAGACGATTTACCGATTTCGGGTATTGCTTCCTGGCAACAGCTCAGCCAGCGGAATTATCGTTTTAAACTGATAAAAACTTCCTGGTTTCATCATGGAAAAAACTGACGGCTAATGATGTTAAAGCGACTTATGAAGCGATACTGGATAAAAATAATGCCTCACCACAGCGTAATATTATTGCCCATATTCAGCGTATTGAAGTAATTGATGATAATACCATCGATTTTTTCCTCAACCGTAATGATCCTCTATTTCCGGCATTTCTGACTATTGGCATTGTGCCTGCCGATTTACTGGCAAAACACCATCCATTTAATCATCAGCCGGTGGGCAGCGGCCCGTTTAAATTTTCCCGCTGGCCTTTTGACGGGCAGTTATTTCTGCAGCGTGTCAGTGACGGACTAACAGTAGAATTTTTGCAGGTAAAGGATCCGACGGTACGGGTATTAAAACTTATGCGTGGGGAGCTGGATATTATTCAGAATAATTTACCGCCGGAGCATATCGCTTATCTGAAACAGCAAAAGGGTATTGGTTTTATAAGCCGTCCCGGTTCAAACTACACTTATCTGGGCTTTAATCTGCAGGATCCGTTAACGGGTAATTTGCAGATAAGAAAAGCTATTGCCTATGCCCTGGATAAGGACAAAATTGTTCAATATGCCCTGGGTAATGCCGCTCAGAGTGCTCGGGGCTTTTTCCCGTCCCGGCACTGGCTGGGCGCTGATTTAAAGGCTTATGATTATAATCCTGACAGAGCAAAACAGATCATGCAGTCGCTGGGCTATTCTGAGCATCATCCTTTGCAGTTAAGTTATAAAACTTCCAGCGATCCGTTTCGTATCCGCATTGCCACTATTATTCAAAGTCAGTTGAAAAAGGTTTATATTGACGTGGATATCCGCAGCTATGACTGGGAAACATTCTACGGTGATATAAAAAAAGGCAAGTTTCAGTTATACAGCCTGACCTGGGTCGGTATCCGTACTCCGGATATTTTTCGTTATGTGTTTCATAGTAACTCCATACCGCCGGGCAGGGCAAACCGCGGACGTTTAAAGGATACTCTGGTGGATCAGTTAATTGCACAGGCAGAACAGGAAACGGATTTACAGAAGCAGGCTCAGCTATATCGTCAGCTGCAGCAGCGTTTGAATAAACTACTGCCCTATATTTCCCTGTGGTATGAGGATAATATTGCTTTTTACAGAGATAATATTAAAGATTATCGGGTGTCGGTTGACGGTAATTATGATGGACTGATAACGGCACAGAAGCTTAAAGGCAGTAATAAACAAGGTAGTAATAAAAAATGATGCCTGATTTAAAAGGACCCGACGGCACACCCTTACCGGATGAATTTATATATATATCCGTACCCGAACAACAGCTGTATTATATTCAATCCGGTAAAACCGTTTATAAAACACGGGTTGCTACCGGTAAAAATGGTGTAGGAGAACTATCTGGCAGTGAATGTACGCCCAGAGGCTGGCATAAAATCCGCGCAAAAATCGGCGCAGGCTGCGCCCCGGATACGGTCTTTACAGGTCGCCGGCCTACCGGAGAAATCTGGTCTGAGCAACTGCAGGCAGAACATCCCGGGCGGGACTGGATTTTAACCCGGATAATGTGGCTCAGTGGTCTGGAACCGGGTTTTAACCGGCTTGAAGAGTGTGATACCATGAGACGCTATATTTATATTCACGGCTGTCCTGATACCAATCCCATGGGCATACCCAGTTCCCACGGCTGCATTAAAATGCGAAATGCCGATATTATTAAACTGTTTGACCGTGTGCCGTGCGGCCTGCCGGTTTATATTACCGGGCAGGAATAATACGGAATGTTAAGTTATATTGTCAGCCGTCTGTTCAGTGCCTTTATTGTGATTTTCGGCGTGGTTTTTATTGTCTTTATGCTGTTCCACATGGTGCCGGGAGATCCCGTTGAAGTCATGCTGGGTGAGTCTGCCAGTGTGGTGGACAGGGAAATGCTGCGCCATGCTCAGGGGCTGGATCAGTCCCTGCCGCAGCAGTTTATTAATTAGTCCGCCCTGAACAAATCATAGTGTATTGATTTATAAGGAAATGTTGGTGAGTTTTGGGTGTTAAATTTGCAAGTTTTTGGTAAAATAAGCCTTATTACCTTGCAAATTTCCAGACCAA
>JBHNNM010000404.1:0-2560 GCA_048563625.1 Gammaproteobacteria bacterium
ATAAACCTATTGCTGAATCCAATAACTTTATCGTGCTGGATAAATACAGCCGGGAGTGGCAGGTTAAGGAGGGCTACCAAAGCGAAGACGACCTGGAACGGGAGTTTATTGAGGATTTACAAAATCAGGGTTATGAATATCTCCTTGGTTTAAATACACCGGAAGCAATGCTGGCCAATGTGCGCGCGCAGCTGCAAACCCTGAACAGGAGAGAGTTTTCAGAAGGTGAATGGCTGCGCTTTGTTGAGGAATATCTGGACAGACCCGGCGATAACATCATCGAGAAGACCCGAAAAGTCCATGATGATTATATTCACGATTTTGTCTTTGATGACGGGCATATTCAGAACATTTACCTGTTCGATAAAAAAACAATTTCCCGCAACAAGCTGCAGGTCATCAGGCAGTTTGAGCAAACCGGCACACACGCCAACCGCTATGACGTTACTGTTCTGGCCAATGGCCTGCCACTGGTGCAGGTTGAACTGAAAAAACGCGGTGTGGCCATTCGTGAGGCCTTTAATCAGGTGCATCGCTACAGTAAAGAGAGCTTTAACAGCGAACATTCACTGTATAAATATTTGCAGCTGTTTGTGATCTCAAACGGCACCGACAGCCGTTATTTTGCCAATACCACCCAACGTAATAAAAACAGTTTTGATTTCACTATGAACTGGGCGAAGGCCGATAACAACCTGATCAAGGACTTAAAAGACTTTACGGCCACATTTTTTCAGAAAAACACCTTGTTAAATGTGCTGCTGCATTACTCGGTGTTTGATATCACTGATACCTTGCTGGTCATGCGCCCTTACCAGATTGCCGCGACCGAGCGGGTTTTGTGGAAGATTAACAGCTCGTATCAGGTGAAAGGCTGGAGCAAACCCGAAAGCGGTGGCTATATCTGGCATACCACCGGTTCCGGTAAGACCTTAACCAGCTTTAAAGCGGCGCGTCTGGCTACCGAGCTGGACTTTATTGACAAGGTATTTTTTGTGGTGGACCGAAAAGATCTGGACTACCAGACCATGAAAGAGTAGCAGCGCTTTTCGCCGGACAGTGTAAATGGTTCAGAAAGCACGGCCGGGCTCAAGCGTAACCTTGATAAGGATGACAATAAAATCATCGTCACCACCATTCAGAAGCTCAACAATCTGATGAAAAGTGAAAACAACCTGCCTGTTTAGAACCAGCAGGTGGTGTTTATTTTTGATGAGGCGCATCGCAGTCAGTTCGGTGAGGCGCAGAAAAACCTGAAGAAAAAGTTCAAAAAGTTTTATCAGTTTGGTTTTACCGGCACGCCGATATTCCCGCAAAATGCCTTGGGTGCTGAGACCACCGGCAGTGTGTTTGGCACTGAGTTGCACTCTTATGTTATTACCGATGCCATTCGTGATGAAAAGGTGTTGAAGTTTAAGGTGGACTACAACGATGTGCGACCACAGTTTAAAGCGATTGAAACGGAGCAGGACGAGAAAAAACTAACCGCCGCAGAAAACAAACAGGCTTTGCTGCACCCTGACCGTATTCGCGAGATTTCGCAATATATCCTGAATAACTTCCGGCAAAAAAACCATCGCCTGCAGGCAGGAGGTAAGGGCTTTAATGCCATGTTTGCCGTAAGCAGTGTGGATGCTGCAAAGCTCTACTATGAATCACTCAATCGCTTGCAGGAAGTCAGCGATAATTCGTTAAGAATCGCGACCATATTCTCTTTTGCCGCCAATGAGGAACAGGATGCGGCAGGCGAAATTCCTGATGAAAGTTTTGAGCCTACTGCGATGAACAGCAGTGCCAAAGAGTTCTTAAGTGCAGCCATTAATGACTATAACGCGATGTTCAGAACCAATTATGGCGTTGACAGCAATGCGTTTCAAAACTATTACCGCGACCTTGCCAGACGGGTGAAAAATCAGGAAATTGATTTACTCATTGTGGTGGGTATGTTTTTAACAGGCTTTGATGCCCCTGCGCTGAATACATTGTTTGTCGATAAAAACCTGCGCTATCATGGTTTAATACAGGCTTTTTCCCGTACCAACCGTATTTATGATGCAACCAAAACATTCGGCAATATTGTTACCTTTCGTGACCTGGAACAGGCAACGATTGATGCGATTACCTTGTTTGGTGATGCAAATAATAAAAATGTAATACTGGAGAAAAGTTACAGGGAATATATGGAAGGCTTTACGGATATGGTTACCGGGGAAGCCAGGCGTGGTTTTATGGATGTGGTGTCGGAACTGGAACAGCGATTCCCAGAGCCTGATGATATTGTGAAAGAAAAGGATAAAAAAGAATTTGTAAAATTGTTTGGTGAATATCTTCGTATTGAAAACATTCTGCAGAACTATGATGAATTTGCCAGCCTGAAGGCTTTGCAGGGTATTGATATGAATAGCCAGGAGGCCGTAGAAGCATTTAAGGCAGAACATTACTTAAATGATGACGATCTGGCCGCCCTGCAGGTGATTCGGCTCCCAACTGAGCGAAAAATCCAGGATTACCGTTCTGCCTATAACGATATTCGTGACTGGATACGTCATAAACAAAGCAT
>JBHNNM010000405.1:0-2532 GCA_048563625.1 Gammaproteobacteria bacterium
CAAAAGAGCGGCGGAAACTGAGCATAGGCCTCAGTGCAGCCAAAGAAGCCGAGGCAGCAAAAAACAAAGAAGTACTGGGGGAAACCAGCTATCAGAACCGCCCACACCCCTACACACGAAGCGGTGGAAGAGAAAGCAGCAGGAGAGGAAGAAGCACGGGGGACGACTCCCACAGATACTGATGGGACCCCACACCAATTTTTATTTATTTATTTTTTAATCAAACTTTTGTCAACACCCAACTTCGACGGCGGGGGTCACACTTTTTCCCAAGAAGGAAAGACCTCTTGTTGCTAAAGTTGTTGCCTAAAACCCATAACAAAATGAACAACTGGGAAAGCTAACAAGATACACAAATCAGTGTACGAAAGAAAAACAACAGAAAAAGCATACAGCAACAGGAGTCAAAGTCCTGACCAAAGCAAAACAGTTCGTGACAAATTTCTCATCGCACCAGCTCACTATGCCTGAAATAAAGGTACTGCTGAAAGGACTGAAATTCATCCCATACCCAGGGCAACCGCAAAAAGAAAAGAAAAAAAGGCCCTAATAGCAAGCCTGGAAGAAATGGGCAGAAAAATGAATTGCAGAACCAAATTCGGGGACAACGATACCCTCACTCACCCTCTATACACTAACACGGGGTACGACCCGGGCCGAGTAGACCCAACAATCGACTCATACTTGGATGAAACCAGGATCAACCTGGAAGAAATGAGTATCCCCCCAGGCAACCTCCCAACAACTAACTAAGGAGGAACGAAGAGCCTTGGGGAACCTCAAAAACCTGGACCACATAGTGATCCTCAAAGCTGACAGAAACTCAACTATTGTTGTTATGGACAAAGACGACTACATAAAAGAGGGCCTAAGACAACTGTCAAGCATCCACTATACGGAAGTTACAGACACTCCCTACCAAGCAGAGCTGGCAAACCGACTTATGAAAACGATCAACGAATTGCTCGAGCTCAACCAAACGAAGCAACCCACAGATTCCTGTCACAGACAGCTAAACAGAATAGGTGGGGGAAAATGTACCTACTCCCCAAAAGTGCACAAACTTCTATCCGACGAAATCAGCCAAGCGGAAACGCACTCGCTTAAAAGCCTCAACAAAACTCTAACTGGACGGCCAGTCATTGCGCAATGCGGTAGCCCGAAGTACTACACCGGCAAACTCATTGACATCTTTCTTCTCCCCATTGTCAAAAGACAAAACACATACATACGGGACACCCCACACGTCATACGAATGATCGAGTCACTCCAGGCATCCCCGAATTGCACCCTGTATGCCAATACGACTGCACGTCAATGTACACAAATATGGAGTTCAATGAACTAAAGCAAGCAGTCAACGACGTGCTGCCACATGCGGTATCTTGCCCGGGACTGAATAATACAGTCCAAAAACACCACTTAGTCCAACGAGTGGAAATACCGCTCACGAACAACTATTTCTCGTTCAACGACAAACTATACCACCAAACCATCGGGGCATCCAAGGGAACAATACTGTCACCAGAAATATATGACATACGTCTCCACCAAATACTGGAACATTTGATCGAAAACTCGCCACACAAAGACAAAATAATAACCCACGTCCGATTCAGGGCCGACGAATTCATGATATAGGAAAACGCAACTGAAGAAAACATAACGAACTTCTTTCACACGGCCAACAGTCTTCACCACCTCCTCAAATTCACCCACACAGTATCAAAGCAAGAAATCACTTTCTTGGATACAACAGTGTACAGAGGGAAAAGGTTCACAAGCTCCAGATTACTGGATATTAAAACTCACACCAAACCAACGGAGACATTAATACTTCCACCGAACTTCGTGCCACCCAAACTCAGTCTTTCGCGGATTCATAAAAGGAACAGTCATCTCAAGAATCCGCACCAACTCCGATCCTGACAACTTAAGTCAGCCCTCACCAACTTCAAAAACAAACTGATTGAAAGAGGATACAAAACCCAAGAAACAGACCAATACTTCAGCCAGGCCCTACTATACGACAGAAAAAGTCTCTTTGCAGACAGACCAGAGAACAACAAAATGCCCTTGGTGTACATTACCAAATACCACCCGCACCTCAAAAACACGAGGAAAGCCCTCACAAAAGGATGGGATCGCATAAACAACAGTAGCCTACAACAACTGTTCCCAAACTCACCAACAGTAGCCTTCCAACGGAACAAAAACATCGAAGAGATGCTATCCGGAAAATAAACAAGAAAGCAGTAAAGAAAGGGGAACAAAAATCAAATCCCCCCCCCCCCCCCCCCCAACAAATAACACACAAAGCGACGGCCCCTCACAACGGACAACAGAGCAAACGACCCGTATCGGGATAAACGTGACTCAAACCACACAATGACAACAGCCACTGGGCAGCAGACGCATACAAACCACCCCAAGAAAGGAGGTAACCTCGAAACACCCCGACACACTGGCATCACTCGCCCATCGAAAAAGAACGTAACAAAGCGTGAGGAAAACGATCAAACAGAGGGTCTG
>JBHNNM010000406.1:0-2530 GCA_048563625.1 Gammaproteobacteria bacterium
ATATGGTGATATTGGGTCCCCCTGTCTACATCCCCTCTGAATTGAAAACCATTCTGATAATTGTCCATTAACCGCGACAGATGACTTTATATGTCTATAAAATGTGAATATCCACTGGCTAATATCGGGCCCAAATCCAAACGCATGTAAAACTTTAAACATAAATCTCCAGTCCACTGAATCGAAGGCTTTTTCAAAGTCTAAGCACAAGAGTAGCCCAGGCATGTTTTCTTTGTTCAAGTAACTGATTAAATCGTATATCAGTCGAATATTATCTCCTATATATCTATTGGCCATAAACCCAGTTTGGTCTTCACTGATCAAAGATGGCAGGACACGTTTTAAGCGATTAGCAATACAAGTGGATCCTATTTTGTAAACAACATTAAGGAGTGAAATTGGCCTCCAGTTTTTTATCAGGTCTTTTGATTTGTTCCCTTTTGGTATGCATATTATTATTCCTTCTTTCTGCGTTGATGATAATTCACCTTTTCTAAACCCATTATTTAATGATTTAACAACGAATGCACCCAGCTGTCGCCAAAAAAACTTAAAGAATTCAACAGTAAAACCATCAGAGCCTGGGCTTTTATTGTTTTTCATGCTCTTGAGTGCAACGCTTGCTTCATCTAAAGTAATTTCCCCTTCGAGTGAGGTCTTTTCTTGCACTGTCAATGTTGGTATATCCTCAACCAAGTCTAATATTTCACAATCTTCTAATTGTCTGTCAGAATATAATCTTTCATAAAACATTTTGACTTCCTTTATAATGTCCTTAGTTTCATATATTTCCTCACCATTGTTTAAAGTAAGCCTAATCATTTGTTTACTAACGTAATTACGTTTTTCAAGGGCACAAAAATATTTTGTTATTTTTTCTCCTTCGGCGACCCATCTCGCTCTCGATCGAAGCAGAACTCCCTCCATCTTTTTCTCTCTAAGTGCAATTAGCTCCTGTTTATAAGATTCTAATTTCCCTTTCTCATCTTCTGTCAATTTAATTTTAGTTTCTAAGCTCTGGATATTGTTCTGCAAATCCCTTTCCTTTTCCTGATCCACACGTTTTTTCATTGTAGCATACGAGATTGTCTTTGATCTAATTTTCATAAGTAGTACGTCTAAAAATAGCTGATCGGAAATTACAAATTGAATGTCACATTTTGGGATAAAAGGAAGTTGTTCCCGAGAATAGGGTAGAGCTGCATATTCTTCAATCACGGTTCTTATAACATCATTTATTTCGTTTGCAAACAGCTTATCTTTTAATAGGGAATTATTAAATTTCCACAAAAGCTTATTTCTGGTTTCTAATTTCCCTAAAGTCAAAGTCAGTGTGATCATGGAATGATCTGTCCGGTAACCGGGCTTAATGTCTGCTTCTGTCACGTAAGTGGACAGCAAATCTGAAATTAGGAAAAAGTCCAATCTACTCTGTTGAAGGGGTGTATTTCTGCGCCATGTATACCGTCTCATTTCAGGATGAATTTCTCTCCAAATATCTAATAGGTCGAGATTTATCATTAAATTTTCTACTTGTTCTTGTGCTTTAGCATTATTAAAGTGTTTATAATTATAATAATCTAATGTGAAATCCAAGACTAAATTCCAGTCTCCTCCAATAATAAGATTTTCAAAGCCAACTTCGCTGATCCGTTCCTCAAGCTCGGCATAAAACTCCGGATTATCACGGTTTGGGCCATACAAACTGACGATCACAAATTCTTTATCCATCATTCTGACAGTGGCAAATATATAATTTCCAGCAATATCTTTATAAACCTTGTTTACAGAAAATTCGAAATTATTATTAAATAATATTGCGACACCCCTCGAATTTGAATTATACGAGGCAAAGTAACATTTATAACCCCACTCAGCCCGAATACAGTTCTCTAGTTTTGGATCAAAGTGGGTATCCTGCAATAGGTATATGGAATATGACTTCTCTCTTAAATAGTGAAAAACATCTCTCCTCTTGCGCGGGTCAGCTAGGCCTTGGCAATTCATTGAAACAACCTTAACTGTATTGGTCATGGTATGCGTGATCTAATCCCACTACAGCCAGGACACACTATCCAACAAAGCAGAAGCATCATGGAAGGAACCACTTTCACGTGCGAACATAGCTCACAAAAATCCGCCACAAGTGTCCATACAAACAGTTCAAAACCTAAGCCAGTATAGGCACATGACGTACATACGCACAGATCACAACACGCTGAACCCAGCGCTGAATATGCACGTACAAACATAATAAATTCAAAGACCATGGCCAATATAGTACAACCAAAAAACAGGCAAACGGACAAACAATACAACCAACAAACAGGCATAAATAGGTACACAATAATTCCACACAAAAAAGTTACAGTATACTAAGCTGTAAAAGAAAAGGAAAAGAGTTATTTTCTGGTGAAATCGCTGATAAGCAGCGCAAAAAGATATCATTCGACTGTCGAGTGCTGATCAGAAGATATGAACTTAAAAAAACAAAAGACGGGAAAAAAGTGGAGAGAGAGAGAGAGAGAGA
>JBHNNM010000407.1:0-2516 GCA_048563625.1 Gammaproteobacteria bacterium
AATAAGAAAAAGAGCCTGAGGGATTCGGGATACCGAATATTTTAAACTAAAAATCAGGCAAACCTCCATTCCTGATGAGCAGAGCATGTTCTATTTTGGACAAAATCTCACTCATTAAAGCAGAGAACAACCAAAATAATAGTCTGCTGGTTTCCAGCCAGCTTCCGGGCTATTTCAGACTGGTTAATACCAACATGCAGTACGGTATCAAGACCCTTAAGCAGGGGTTCGCTGTATTCATAAATTAAACCATTATGAGTCTGGTATTTGCCGGTGAGTTTTATACCGTTCTGTTGGGAATGATCATAGTCGTTATTTAATAAATATCTGGGAAAACCATTTCGAAATGAGTGAGCAAAAACCCTATGCTTATCACCCTGGGTGACATAAAGGTATTCTATTGGATTGTCATGTTCTCTGAGGGTTCTGAGCAGATTGGTAATGCGCAGTTTATTGCCGTCAATAATATCCTGAACCAGTGCATCACGTAAGGACTGGATAAGGGTACGGGCCAGAATTTTTTCTGAGTGATGATGCAGATTTTGTTCCTGGTACTGAGTCAGGAAAAAATTAGCGGCGGTGCTGAAAATAATAATAATAAAAATCAGCAGGGATATGCGATGCGCCAGTTTCATAATGACTGCTCCAGCGGATCAGTATGAGGCTGTTGTTCTGTCTTCTTAATGGTCTCTTCCAGAAAGCCTAGACGGATGGCCCATTCCCGTAAAGTTCTGTAATCATCTGCTGAGCTGGCAATAAAGCCTTTGGGCATTTCGGTCAGTTCCCAGTGATATAAACCGGCACTGTCCTTATCCAGTGGGTCAAAGTTCAGTAAGCCCTGTTTGACCTTGATTAATGCCTCGGTAGGTACAGACAGGTTGGCCGCAATACCGCTGGATGGATAAAAAGCAGAGCGATAAAAAATTTTTACAAAGCCTTCAGACTGCAGCCGGAAGGCCAGTTTATCCTGCATGGCACAGACGTCAGCCCGACCGGAAATTACGGCCTCTGAGCAGTTGTGGTGTGAGCCGGTATAGTCATAGGACGCCAGACTGGAGAGGGGGATATTGTTTTTCTGCAGGATAATACGGGGAATTAAATGACCCTGAGTGGAGTCCCTGCTGCTGAAAGCCAGCCGCCGGCCTTTAATATCCTGCAGGTTGTGAATGGGGCTGTCGGGGTGCACCACAAAAACAGATTGATATTCTGCCCGGCCTTTAGAATTCATTCCTCTGACCAGAGGAATGGCGCCATAGCGGGTCTGGGCGTAAAGAAAACTGATGGCACCCATGGCGGCAAACTGAGTATGATTGCGGCCCAGTTCGTCGGCTGCAGTACTGCCTTTAGGAGTAAAGTGAATTTTAAAGCGATAGCCTGTTGCCTGTTCCAGATAATTTAAAAAAGGCAGATACTGGGCGGTATCTTCCTGGGGGCTGTTACGTAAATCAAAACCAAAGTAAAAAGTATCAGGGGCTCTTTCCTGGCTGGCTTTGGTCTGTAAGGCATGCAGCTGGCTGTCATTATCATTAACAATCTGAACAGGGCTATTATCGGAAGAGTCACAGGCAGTGAGTGAAAACAACAGGATCGCAATAGCCAGGCTGGTCAGTATTGTTGTCCATCCCTGAAAAATAGTGTGCCTGTTACCGCTTAAGCCATTCATATACAGAAATTCTAGCAGAGAACTTTTAAAAAAATATGGCATTGACGTGAAATGTATAAATCCTTTTTCTTGATGCAGATCAGGCAGGTTGAAGAAACATTAAAAGACATTTAACAATTAAGGTTATCTTAATAATTGCCTGTTAGCCTTTTTTAAACACCGGATAACAGGTTGATACTATGAGCAGTAATAATAAAACCGACATCAAGACTAACACCATAAATAAGGCACAGAGTTTTCATGAGGGTGAACAGGTGGCCCAGAAGCAGTGGCATACTGAAACGCTCTGGGATGAGCAGCGCAAACAGCGCCTGCTCTGGTCTGAAATTCCAGAGCAATATCATGCAAAAATTGAGCAGGTACCGTTTTTTTTTCTGGCCACCAGTAATGCCCACGGGGATTGTGACTGTTCATTTAAAGGCGGCGGGCCGGGGCTGATCAAAATAATTGACAGCCATCATTTTGCTTTTCCGGACTTTAATGGTAACGGCGCTTTTATGAGCCTGGGTAATATTATGCAGAACCCGCATGTCGGCTGTCTGTTTATTGATTTTTCCAGCGGTGAGCGGCTGCGGGTTAACGGTCAGGCCAGTATCCATAGCCAGGATGACATCTGTGCCCTGTTTGAACCGCAGCCGGAGCGGGCTGTTCAGGTGGCTATTGAACAGGTAGTACCCAACTGTAAGGCGCATATACCCCATATGGAATTAAGCTCATAAGGAGCAGATCATGAAAGACTATCAACTGGCCGTCAATCTGGAATGGACCAGTAAATGTAATGCCCGGTGTGTTATGTGTCCCCAGTCCCTGATCCAGAAACCCCGTTTAATGACCAAGGAAATTTTGCATCAGG
>JBHNNM010000408.1:0-2510 GCA_048563625.1 Gammaproteobacteria bacterium
CCATGGTTTTTATGAGTCAGGCACCAATGATATGACATTATTGATCACTCTTGATGATGCAAAAAAGGCGATTATTGTAGACAGAGCTTGAGGTTAAGAGGCATTTTACCCTTCCGCCCCCCCCTTGCCAGGCTGTCTCATGAGATATGCTCAGGAAAAAAATAAAGAAGGACTAATATTGAAGCGTTTTGAAAGTTCCTGGATATGTTCTTTTGTTAATTTTCTTTTACCATTGAGGATCATTGATACCAGGCTTTTGCTACCGATTTCATTTTTTAGATCTTCACCTTTAAGATGGTACTGACTCATTAATATTCTTAATAATGAGATGGCATTATCTTTTGACTCAATATCCCTATTAAATTCTAAAAATTGCTCTGATTGATCTTCCCATTTTTCAATTGAATTTGAAAGGATATCTATTAATGGTTTATTATGCTCATAATCTTCCACTAACTCATCCATTAATGCCAAAGCTTCAGAGTAATCTTTTTCATTTTCAATATGGGTAATAAAATGAGCCTGTTCAAAAAGCTCCTGGGCTTTTTCTTTGATTAAGGCATAGCTCATTGTTAAGTTCTCCTTGCTTTTGAATATTTTTTACAAAGCTTATCGTATTCGGCATGAGTGACGATATGTTTGATATACATTCGATTATCCTGAAAGGCTATAAAAGCAATCAACCGCAAATTATTACCACCAATATCAATAATCCACCATTTATCCTTATATTTAAAATTATCCAGACTGGGAAATACAGTCGATAATTCTTCAGGTTTTAAAAAAACACCTTTTTTTAAAATTTTATAAATATCTTTAATGGCCTGAGCATCATTTGGATATTTTTTTGCAGCATCGATAAATGGTTTTCTTGTAATAATATGCATTATTTAGGTTGAAGTTTTACTAACTAGTGTGCATCCGTTTATTAAACTTTTAACTTCCCCCTTCTTTAGAAGGGGGATTGAGGGGGTTGCAAATCAAAGACTTAAACCCCCTTTATCCCCCTTTGAAAAAGGGGGACTTAAGAGCAGAGCAATTTATGGATGCACACTAACTATAGCAGATATTTTAAAAATTCACAATATGTGAACCACAAACAAACACTTGCCAGAGGGAGAAATTGGTGCAAAAAATATCAGGCGACATCAGATAATACTTTTTCTATCTGCAAAGGATATAGACCGTTTTTTTGGGCATCAAGAATTGTTATTTCACCAATCCCATCTTCGGTATAGCCAATATTGATGTTCCAGTTCAAACTCTCATCCCTGACAATTTCGCCCTTTTGAAATTCAATGAATAAAGTATCGTCTTCCTCATAATAAATAATTTTCATTTAAAATTACCTTTTCTGCCCATTTTTTAATTTATTTTATAGTAGGACTTGTACCATTGGGCGAAGTTTTTTATGCCTTCTTCTACTGAGGTGGAGGGTTTATAGCCGACGTCTTTGACCAGGTCGGCGACATCGGCAAAGGTGTCGGGGACGTCACCGGGTTGCAGGGGCAGGAGGTTTTTTTCGGCTTTTTTGCCCAGGTGTTTTTCCAGGGGTTCGATGTAGGTTAACAGTTCTACCGGCTGCTGATTGCCGATATTGTATATACGCCAGGGGGCCGGACTGCTGCCGGGATCGGGGTTTTCGCCGCTCCAGTCCGGGTTGGGTTGGGCGACATTGTCCAGTACGCGAATAATGCCTTCTACAATATCATCGATGTAGGTAAAGTCCCGGCGGTGTTTGCCGTAGTTATATACATCAATAGGCTTGCCTTCAAAAATGGCTTTGGCGAATTTCTGTAGAGCCATATCGGGGCGATCCCAGGGGCCGTAAACGGTAAAAAAACGCAGGCCGGTGGTGGGCAGCTGGTATAAATGGCTGTAGGTATGCGCCATAAGTTCGCCGGATTTTTTGGAGGCGGCATATAAGGAAATGGGATGATCCACATTATCATGCACAGAAAACGGCATACTCTCATTTAAACCATAAACCGAACTGGAAGAAGCATAGACCAGATGTTTGACATTATTATGTCGAGAGCCTTCCAGGATATGGGCAAAACCTACAATATTGCTTTCGACATAGGATAATGGATTTTCTATGGAATAGCGCACACCGGCCTGAGCCGCCAGGTTCATAACCTTGTCAAACTGCTCTTCTGCAAACAGCTTTTCCATGGCCTCTCTATCGGCCAGATCCATTTTGATAAAACGGAATTTACCTGTTTTGTCAGACTCTGCACTGCTCAGAGTTTCTTCTATCCGCTTAAGCCTGGCTTCTTTCAGGCTGACGGCGTAATAGTCGTTTAGTATATCAATGCCTACTACGTCATCACCGCGCAGGCAGAGTTGTTCGGAAAGTTTGGAGCCGATGAAGCCTGCGGATCCGGTTACTAGGGGCTGTTGATCTTTTGTGGTTAAAAAATAGGCAGCATGGTATTTGTTAAACAAGTATAATGGTTTTGTGAAAAATCAACATACAAGAACACTTACCATGCCAAGAACTATCTTAA
>JBHNNM010000409.1:0-2508 GCA_048563625.1 Gammaproteobacteria bacterium
TTAAGATAGTTCTTGGCATGGTAAGTGTTCTTGTATGTTGATTTTTCACAAAACCATTATACTTGTTTAACAAATACCATGCTGCCTATTTTTTAACCACAAAAGATCAACAGCCCCTAATTATGAAGCCGGTGCAAAAACCCCCTTATCCGCAATTTTTGCAGCCTTATTATTAATGCTGATAGTATTACTGATTACCCCTTTAACAGCCTATTTGCCTGTTGCTGCCATGGGCGGAGTAATTTTATTAGTGGCGTATAACTTGGTGCATTTTCATCATATTAAGCAGGTTCTGACCATGAGCAAATCAGAAACGGCAGTTTTGCTGACCACCTTTTTTGCCACTTTGTTTTTAGAACTGGAATTTGCCATTTACCTGGGCGTGATACTGTCTCTGGTCTTTTTCCTGGCCAAAACCTCCACACCGCATAGAAAACTGGTCAATATTGAAAAGAAACCACTAAAACAATGCCCCCAGATCAAGATCATCCGTATCGATATGTCCGTTTATTTCGGCTCGATTAATTATATTCAGAACCGCCTGGCCCGTATTATTGAAAATGAGCAAATCAAACATATCCTGATTGTCTCCAGCGGCATCAATTTTATTGATCTGGCCGGTGCTGAAGCCCTGGTGATAGAAAACCGCCGCTTAAAAGCCATGGGCGGTGGACTTTACTTTGTAGGTATTAAATCCTCAGTTTACGAGTTTGCGGCAAAAACCTGTTTTATTCACAATATAGGCTCGGATCACTTTTTTGATACCAAGAAAGCCGCCATTCATGAGCTTTATAACCGGGTAGACCATGATATCTGTGCAAAATGTAATGCGCTGATATTTAAGGAATGTGAATAAAAAAAATAAGGAACTGCTCGGGCTTTCCTGATTTATTAAAAACACTCGCACTAATTACTATGTGATAATTATCACTGCCACTATCAATGGTTCAGCCTATAATCTTCTGCAATTAATTTAATATTAAATAAGCAGGAGACAATAGTAATGTATGAAATGCATATTACTTTAAACGGCAGTTTTAGTCAGGTTAAAGAAAAAGTTCTGGCTACTCTGATGGAAGAACAACTGGGTGTCGTTAGTGAAGTTGATGTTCAGGCAACCATGAAGAAAAAACTGGATGTCAGCATTCCTGCTTATCAGATCCTTGGTGCCTGCAATCCCAAACTGGCACTACAGATTATTGAAGCGGATCCCAATGCTGGTAATTTATTACCCTGTAATTTTATTCTGCGTGAAGCAGAGGCTAATCATGTAGTTGTCAGCTTTATGGATCCTGTTACTGTATTAGGACTGGCAGATTCAGAAACAATTAATACCATTGCCCATGTTGCCAGAGAAAAGATACAGCGTGTTTTAGATAAGCTTGCCTGAAACTCCAGGCCAGATATCATTTAGCGTTTTATTTACTACTCTGTATTCCGGTAAAAATGATAGGTATTTCTACCCTGCTGTTTTGAACGATACATGGCGGCATCCGCTTTTTTTATTAATTCTTCCGGATCTTCAGAATCGTCAGGCGACAGGCTAATGCCAATACTGGATGTTACAAATAATTCATGAGTATTGATATTAACGGATTGCTGTAAAGAGTGGTTGAGTTTTTCAGCCACTTTTTTTACATCTTCAATACTGCTTACTGATTCCATAATAATAATAAATTCATCGCCGCCAATTCTTGCAACCGTATCCATGGCCCGAACACTGTCCAGCAGACGTTTAGACACTGATTTCAGTACTTTATCACCGGCATTATGACCCAGGCTGTCATTAATTTCCTTAAACTTATCCAGGTCAATATATAATAAGGCGGTGCATTTTTTTATCCGCTTGATTTTCTTAATAGACTGTTTCAGACGATCTAGCAGCAAAATACAGTTAGGCAAACCAGTCAGAGGATCATGATGAGCAAGGCGTTGCAAAGACCGCTGGTTTTTCAGCATTTTCTGCATGGACAGTTCACGTTGGGTAACATCAACCAGTACGCCCTGATAATAAGCAATATCACCATGTTCATTAAACACACAGGTAGAAGAATCATCCACCCATTTCACCATTCCGCTTTTTGTGATCAAACGGTAATGTTTATGCAAAAACTGCATACTACCCCTGTTATTGGCCCGTTCAGAATTAACCCGCTCAATATCATCAGGATGAATAATATTATTGTAATTTACCTTACCGGTAATAAATTCATTGGCAGTATAACCCAGTAAATTAACTACGTTCTCAGACACAAACTGCACCGGCCAGTTTGCAGAATTATTCCAGACAAATACGACCACCGGACTGTTATTAATAATATCATTGGTTAAATGCAGTTCTTCCTTGTGAATAATAGCTTCCAGTTCCTGCAGGGTCTTTTCCACATCACTTAGAGTATCCAGCTGACTGCACTTATCTGATTTTTCAGAACGCTGGTGTTTATTTTCTGAAATGTTTTTTATCAGTTCGAGCAAAATGCGGGGATCAAAGGGTTTGGCAAGGATTTC
>JBHNNM010000410.1:0-2506 GCA_048563625.1 Gammaproteobacteria bacterium
CACTCGCTATGATAAGCTGGAAAGAAACTATGCCAGTACATTAGCGTTAGGCTGTTGTATGCTGTGGCTTCCTATGTGGAATGGTTAAATTTTGTACACAAAAGATCAACAGCCCCTAGTAACACACCGCTCCATCCGGGTAGAATACCGCTAATAAAAAGGTAGTCCGCTACCGTAAAAAACTGTTCATAAACCCAGAGCAGCATAATGGAAAATACCGTGTAACTCCAGAGTACACTGAATGAATATTCCAGCAGAATGGGCCACATCCGAATGGACTGGGTTTTTTTAAAGCAGTAAAAATAACGCAGAAACACCTCTGCTCCGCCCTGTGCCCAGCGGATGCGCTGTTTTAATAAACCCTGGGTGGTTTCCGGCATCAGGATCCAGCATAAGGCATTGGGCTCAAAGCGGATGTCCCATTGGTTAAGCTGCAGTTTCCAGCTGATATCAATGTCTTCGGTCACCATGTCGGGACTCCAGTAACCGACCTGTTCCAGGGCTTCTTTTCTAAAAGCAGCAACCACACCGGAGACGGTAAAAACAGTACCGTATATTCTCTGTGCCCGCTTTATCAGACCGATAATGGAAGAGAATTCCCCCAGCTGAATTTTACCCAGCAGGGTTGTCCGGTTGCGTACTCTGGGGTTACCGGTGACGGCTCCGAGATGGGGCGCGTGTACAAAATGCTGTATCATCCAGCGGGTGGCCCGGTCCAGCAGCGCATCACCATCCACACACACCAGATAGTCATAACGGCATAGTTGAGCGGCCGTGTTGAGAGCAATGGCTTTGCCATGGTTTTCGGCCAGATGCACCACGCGCAGCGCCTCATGCTGCTGACATAAATCATCCAGAATGGCTCCGGTATTATCCGTGCTGCCGTCATTAACGGCAATGACTTCAAATTTGGAATAGTCCTGCTTAAGCAGAAACTCAATAGTGTCTCTGACATTGTCCCCTTCATTATGACAGGGAACCACCAGTGATACCGGAGGTTCGTTATTGATATGGGGCGGATTGTCCGGGCGGTGATGTGCCCGATTTTCCCAGTGGATGCGGTAATACACCCCGCCGGTGATCCACATAAAGGCCATAAAAAAGGGATAATAAAAAGCGAAGGCCAGCAGAAAATCAATAACAGCAGACAACAGCTCGCTCATAGTCTGAAGTCCTGCGGCCGGGTTTCAGTCTGCAGAGAAAAGGCCGGCCTTAAGATGCGGATATCCGGATGGTTATTTAAAAAATCATCGGGGTAATAACCCAGGTTGTTTATCCCCTGGCGTAACAGGAAATTAAACTGTTCAGCTATCAGTTCTGTCTTTATGGGATGGTCGTTTTGCCAGTTTTTAGTCTGTAATTCAAACAGGACTTTTTTTATCGAACTATTGGGTGGGTTCTGTTGTGCCTGATCATATTCTTTTAATCTCTGCTGTACACTATCCAGCAGTTTGGCCAGCCACAGGTGTGGGTCAGGAGCCTGTTCCATCCAGGGCATGGCCATTATTGCCGTCATATCGTAGTTACGGATAAAGGCCTCCAGATTCTGGGCAAACCATTGTTCACTCCAGGCCTCCAGTACCGGACGGGCATACAGGTTCCTGGCGGTTTTAATATCCGGTTGATAATAACGCACGCTGTCGCTCAGTTCATGAGTAAAGTCGATTAAAAACCGGGTTTTTAATCGGCCGATGTGTTCCAGACGTTCAGGATTGTTGCTAAGCACCAGCGGGCTGTCGTGAATACCCTGTTGCTGCAGCCAGTGTATGGCGGCCGGGCTGAAGTCTTCGGCATCTGTAAAATAAGCATCATCATGAAACAGCAGTCCGGCGAATTTATTGTATTTGGCCAGATCCGTATAAATATCCTTAATAATGCTTCGGACTTCCGGGTAGAAAGGGGACAGACGTTTATAGGACGCTGTGGTATTAATAATCCGACCGTTTTTAAATTCCTTTACGCCTTTGTCGTTAAACAGTTTATCGGAAATATCAAAGGCCAGTACCGGCATCTAGGCATAGACTTGGACACCTGAGCGGGTTCTTAACTGCCAGGCAACCCGGTTAAATAAATCGGCCCGCATGGGCTGATGACGGTTGGGAAAATACAGGGCATCGACATTGCCGTCGCCATCGGGATCGGCAAACGCCTGCAGGTAAACGGTATTGATATTAAACTGTTTAATGCGTTCAACCAGAACCCCCAAGTTTTTATTTTGCTGTACGGGATCGGGATCGTAAATATAATCCAGATCCACATGAACCACCCGGGTAGCTGGAGGATTATTATCCGGCTGCCGCATCCAGGCCAGTTGCTCACTGCCGGGATTGGACATGATCAGTTTACGGTGAATAATATTGAGCTGTTGCAGACTATTGTTTTTATCTCTTAGATTCAACTCATAAGTGCAACTTAACCAGGTTGTATTTATGATATTTACTGAATATCGCCGATGGTGTAATTGAAAAAATCATAAGTACAGCTAAAAGCATTGGAAAAAATGGCC
>JBHNNM010000411.1:0-2500 GCA_048563625.1 Gammaproteobacteria bacterium
ATGGTAATTCCCAGCTTTTTTATGATTTTTATTGACTGTTTCTCATTCTTTTCTTACACATAGGGATAAAAATAGCCTAAAATAGGTCTAACTGGTCAGTTATAGTCCGGAATATCGATCCTGATTGCTATATTCAGCCTTTTTTCATTTAAAACCCTGTAATATGCCCTAATATTATAATTAGTGTATTTATTTTATTTAAGAAGTTATTTTATGTTCAAAATGTGTTATCACCGTATCAATCAAAGCCGTCGACAATCTATTTTCACCCTGTTGCTGGTGGCATTTATTCTACTGCCCGCTTTAAGTTCTGCCAAAGTTTTTAAAAGTGATGAATATATTCATCCTGTGGCACCGGAAAAAGATCAGGCCAAACTCAGCTTTGTGATTGCCAAACAATTACAGTACCAGCATTATCGGCAGATGGTTCTGGACGACAAATTATCTTCTAAAGTGTTCGATGCGTTTATTAAATCACTGGATCCTAACCATACTTTTTTCCTAGCCAGTGATATCAAGGAACTGGGACGCTACCGTTATCAGATCGATAATGATTTTCGCCGCGGCGAATTAAGCCATGCCTTTAAAGCCTTTAATCTGTACCAGAGACGCCATGCCGAACGTCTGGTTTATACTCTCAACCTGCTGGAAAACGAATACGACAAACTGGATTTCAGCAAAGACGAAGAACTGGTTATTGATCGTGAGAACATGCCCTGGGCGGCCAATCAAAAAGAACAGAATGATCTGACCCGTAAACAGCTTAAAAACCTGATCATCAGCTTCAAACTGGCCGGTAAAGATGATAAGGAAATCCGTGAATTATTAATTAAACGCTATAAAAACCAGCTTAACCGCATTAAAAAGACCAATAGCGAAGATGCTTTTCGCATTTATATCAATGCCCTGGCAGAATCCTATGATCCCCATACCCAGTATTTCTCACCCCGGGTATCGGAAAATTTTGATATTCAGATGAGTCTGTCACTGGAAGGTATCGGTGCCATGCTGCAGTCTGAGGACGGTTATACCAAGGTCAAACGTCTGGTGCCGGCAGGCCCCGCTGAAAAAGGCGGGCAGCTTAAAGCCGGGGATCGCATTGTCGGCGTCGGCCAGGGTGTTGATGGCAAAATTGAGGATGTTATTGGCTGGCGTCTGGATGATGTGGTGCAGTTAATTCGTGGTAAAAAAGGCACGGTAGTGCGCCTGGAAGTGATCCCGCATAAAAGCAAGGATGACCATAAAACCCGTATTATTCAGATTGTCCGTAATACCGTCAAACTGGAAGAACAGGCCGCACAGAAAGAAATTATTACTATTGAAAACAACGGCAAAAAACAGAAAATCGGGGTCATAGAAATCCCCACCTTTTATATTGATTTCAAGGGTGCTCAATCCGGTAAAGCGGATTATAAAAGTACGACCCGTGATGTCCGTAAACTGATTGAAGAACTGAAAAAAGAAGGTATCGACGGCCTGGTTATCGACCTGCGCAATAATGGCGGCGGCTCCCTGCAGGAAGTTAATTCTCTGGTGGGTCTGTTTATTAAGTCCGGCCCTACTGTACAGGTAAAAGCGGCAGACGGCCGTATTGCCCAGCTGCAGGACGACAGTGATGAGGTGGTTTACAGCGGCCCGCTGGCGGTGCTAGTTAACCGTTTAAGTGCTTCTGCCTCCGAGATTTTTGCCGGTGCAATTCAGGACTATCACCGCGGCCTGATCATCGGTACCCAGACCTTCGGCAAGGGCTCGGTTCAGGCTCTGCAGCAGCTGGAGCAGGGACAGATCAAACTGACCCATGCCAAGTTCTACCGGGTTTCCGGCGGCAGTACCCAGAATCGAGGGGTATTGCCGGATATTGATTTCCCGGCTATTTATGATAAAGATAAAATTGGCGAAAGCTCTCTACCCGAAGCCCTGCCCTGGGATGAAATTTCCAATGCCGACTATAAAGACTACCCCGACTTTAAAGATGTGCTGCCGGCACTGAAACAACAGCATGCACAACGCAGCGCCAGCAACCCGGACTTTCGTTATATCCAGGAAACCATTGCCCGCATTGATAAAAAGAAAGACAAAAAAGTCGTGTCTCTGAATCTTGCCAAACGTCAGAAAGAATACCAGCAATCCCGCCAGGAACAGCTGCATATTGAAAACAGCCGCCGCCTGGCCAAAGGTGAGGAGCCTTATAAGAGCATTAAAGAACTGGACGAAGAGGAAGAAAAAGAAGATACCGACAGCCGTACTCTGTTGGTAGAAGCTGCTCATATTCTGGCCGATTATATTCAGCTTAAACAGAGTGAGCTGGCCAATAAATAATACACTGTCAGAAAGGCTATGTTCGGATAAAAACTAGGTGGTTAAATTTAGTTACAGAGGTAGAGGGTGTAAAAATAACTGTGTAAACGCTCATTGCGGTGGTTTAAGTCAGCAGTGGTTAAATGAACAAACCTGAAATACCACCTTCATAGTGAACAGCCTACCTTCCAAAGTCAGGCTA
>JBHNNM010000412.1:0-2492 GCA_048563625.1 Gammaproteobacteria bacterium
GTGGAGGCTTTGTCCGGTTTTGCTGATCCGGTGGTACTGTTAATTGCCGGTTTGTTTGTGATTGGTGAAGGTCTGTACCAGACCGGTATTGCCTTTGCGGTGGGTCACTGGCTGATGCGGGTGGCCGGAACCCATGAAGTTCGCCTGATGGTGATGCTTATGCTGGTGGTGGCGGGCCTGTCAGCTTTTATGAGTTCTACCGGTGCGGTAGCTATTTTTATTCCTATTGTTTTAAGTCTTAGCGTTAAGGCCGGGATTAATCCATCCAGACTGTTACTGCCGATTGCCCTGGCCTCTTTAATCGGCGCTATGCTGACATTAATTGGCACACCGCCTAATCTGGTGGTCAGTACGCAGCTGGAACGGGAAGGGCTTGAACCTTTTGGTTTTTTCAGTTTTACACCCATTGGCTTAACGGTTCTGGTCTGCGGTATTATCTACATGTTACTGGTAGGACGTTATCAGCTGCCAAAGCGGGCTACAGGTAAACCTAAGCGTAACCAGCGCAGTATTCGGGAACTGGCTGATGCCTATGCGGTACGGGACAAAATCAGGCTTTTGCAGCTGGGCAGCGGCTCATCACTGGTGGGGCAGAGCATAGAACAGGCTCGACTATTAAGCCGTTATGGTATTGTGGTCATTGGTATTGAACATAATAAACTGTTAAACCCAGCTTTATCCAGTTCTGTGCTGTCACCCAATGACGCCTTGCTGGTGTTTGGTAAGCCAGCGGATCTGGAGCATTTTCGTGATAAGGAACAACTGACGGAGTTGCCACTGGATGAATACCAGGTTCAGCGGGTAAAACAGGAACTGGGACTGGCTGAAGTTCTGCTTACTCCTAACTCTCATCTTATAGGCCAAACGCTCATTGAGGCGGATTTCAGGCAACATTATGATCTGACGGTACTCGGTATTCAGCGGCTGGGACAATCACTGCAGGATAATTTTACTCATATTCCTCTGGCTTTCGGTGATTCTGTACTAGTGGCTGGAGGCTGGCAGGCCATAGCAGGGCTGAAGGAAGGGCATGATGATTTTTTGGTATTAAACCTGCCTGAAGAACTTGCTGAAGTGGCACCAGGCAGACATAAATCCACTCATGCCCTGGTTATTCTGGCAGTTATGCTGGTTCTTATGACCTTTAACCTGCTGCCTAATGTGGCGGCGGTATTACTGGCGGCACTGGCCACGGCCCCGGAGAAAACCGGTGCAGTTAGTCTTATTGCCAATGCTCTGGTTGCAGCAATTGGGGATTTTGGTCCCTTTGCCCTGATGGCCGGGCTGTTTGTTCTGACTTCTGTGTTCAGCCAGTTTATTTCCAATACCGCTACGACCGTACTGATTGCCCCCATTGCCGTGGCGGCAGCCAGTGCCTTAAATATATCCATTTATCCCATACTTATGACTGTGGCCATTGCTGCTTCCACTGCTTTTGTCACACCGGTGGCTTCTCCGGTAAATACCCTGATCCTGGGGCCTGGTGGATATAAATTTATGGATTTTGTTAAAGTGGGGGTTTCCCTGCAGATCCTGGCCATGATAGTGACCTTACTGCTGGTACCAGTGATATTCCCGCTTGCTCCGTAATTATTACTCCAGCCTTTTTAACATATTTCTGGCCAGTTCGATGACCTCTTTGTCCTGACTGATTTTGGCTATTTTTTCAAAGGCTGTATAAGCTTCATCCAGTAAATCGCTCATGTCACTGATAATACCGAGGGTGTCATTTAAACTGCTGATAATTTTTTCTATGTCGTCATCGGTTTCAAATTGCCGTTCACCGGGTAATACCGGTTCTGATGATGTTCCTGACAGTTGCTGCAGGACTTTTTCAAATGCAGAGCTGTTATTAAAATCGGCTGATTCAAACAGGGCTTTCAGTTCCAGGTTAACTTCATCCAGGTCAAACTGTTCCGGGTCAAATTGTTCTCCCAGCCATTCCAGAATGTCCTCATATTCTTCCGGATCCTTTCCAGGTTCTGCCAGGATTTCGCTTAGATGCATATAGCCTGGGGAGCCACCGGAGTCCTCGGGCGGGCAGGCCCGTTTGCCTTTGATGCAGATAACGGGAAGCTGTTCAGACTGGTAGGGCAGCACTTTCTCCAGGGTGATTTTATGCTTCCAGTCATCACCAAAATCATATTCATAGTTAAACCAGTCCTGTTTTTCGCGCAGGATATCACTAAGTAATACCACGGACTCATCTACACCCGGATCATCAGGCACAAAGGAAAAATCATCCTGGGTATATTGAGGGCGGAAGAGATTACCCTCCTGATCCACAAACTGGTGCAGGTGGGTGTCAAGCCAGCCCATACTGGACTGAATGGCTACATGCAGGGCATCCAGGGTAATACGGCTGTCTACCTGTAAACGTCGCCAGATGGGTGGCTTTATGTCCTGTAGCTGGATTTTAATCTGGTAGGTATTGCGTAGTGTAGGTATATGACTGGATTGTGGCATTCAGGCTCCCCGGTTTTGTCTTATTA
>JBHNNM010000413.1:0-2473 GCA_048563625.1 Gammaproteobacteria bacterium
AAAGGGGCTATCTGTCTTAATCGTTGGGAAAAACCAATGTTTTTGCCCAGTTTATTAAGTTTCTTTTCACTCAATACGACTTTTAGTTTTTTTGATAATGTGGTATTTTTCATTTGAAGCCGTTTTGTTGATGAATAATTGCCTGAATAACAACTATTTGATCATCAAATTGGCTTCATTTCAATTCCTAAAGATCATACCTATGTGAAATATTTAGTTATATAATTTACTTGTGCAATAAAGTTGCTATCAGTAATGATATTGTCGGACTATTTTAATGCCAGTGTATGACTGACTAACGCTTCATTATCCAGAGTTCAGCAGCATTTATCAAGTGGGGGAATTGCTTAAAGGATCTGACCGGTAGTATAAAACCATTGTCCGGCCATTTTTACAAATTGCGAACGTTCTTCCAGGCGGGAGGCCTTGCCGTTGACCTTATAACGGGCTATAAAATGCACTTCTCCGCTGTCTTCCTGTGCCTGCCCCTTATGAGTCTCTTTAATTTTAAGACCAATCCACTGCTGATCGGACGTTGACAGATCAATTTTTTGTGGACGGTATTGCGGGTGCTAGGTGTTTAACAGGTACAGGCTATTACCCAGTACATAAGCGGTATAGCGTGAACGCATTAACTGTTCAGCGGTTTGAGGAACAGAAGTATCATTTTTATCGGCAGCCTTCAAAAAGCGGCCGCAGCATTGACCATAACTCAGGCCGGACTGGCAAAGACAGTCTGACTGGTCAGTAAAGGCCTGAGTGAATTTTTTTGCCATCAGGGCAGAACGGACTCATTATTAAACAGGGAATTAATGGTTTCCCGTTCCCTGACCAGGTAATGCTTATCCTGATCCACCATCACTTCGGCCGCCCGGGGCCGGGAATTGTAATTGGAGCTCATGGTAAAACCATAGGCACCGGCGGAACGGACAGCCAGTAAATCATTGGGCTTTATGGCCAGCTCCCGGTCTTTACCCAGAAAATCCCCGGTTTCACAGACCGGGCCGACAATATCATAAGTTCGGCTCGGTACGCTTTCCTCAGGTTCAATAACAGGGATTATGGCCTGCCAGGACTGGTATAAAGCAGGACGCATTAAATCATTCATGGCGGCATCGACAATGGCAAAGTTTTTACCTTCGGGATCATCCGTCAGCTTCAGAAATTCCACCCGGGTCAGCAGAATACCGGCATTACCGGCAATAGCCCGACCGGGTTCAAGAATCAGCTTGAGCTTGCGTCCGGACAGTTGCTTTTTAATTGCCTGAGCGTACTCAGAGGGAGAAGGCGGAGTTTCATCATTATAAGGAATGCCCAGGCCGCCGCCCAGATCCAGATGATGCAGCTTAATACCTTTTTTGCGCAACTCATCCACCAGCAGCAGTACCCGGTTCAGAGCATCAATAAAGGGCTCAATTTCCAGTAGCTGGGAGCCGATATGACAGTCTACACCGACAATTTCCAGATGTTTATGCTGAGCAATATGCTGATAAACACCCATGGCTTTTTCAATAGGAATACCGAATTTGTTGGATTTCAGACCGGTAGAAATATAGGGATGGGTTTTGGCATCCACATCGGGGTTGACGCGCACGGATACTGGTGCTGTTAAACCCATATCTTTTGCTACTTCGTTAATGCGTTCAATTTCAGCTTCAGATTCCAGGTTAAAAGAGTAAATACCCACTTCCAGGGCGCGCTGAATTTCATCTACGCGTTTGCCAACACCGGAAAAGACAATTTTGTCCGGGCTGCCGCCGGCGGCCAGAACCCGTTCCAGTTCACCCACGGAGACAATATCAAAACCGCTGCCCATTCGTGCCAGCAGATTGAGTACACCCAGGTTGGAATTAGCCTTAACTGCATAACATATCAGGTGATCCCGATCGGCCAGGGCGGTATCAAATGCCTGCCAGTGACGTTCCAGGGTGGCGCGGGAATAAATATAAAGCGGGGTGCCGTAACGCTGAGCCAGTGAGGCGACTTCATTATCTTCGGTCATCAGGCGGCCTTTGTGGTAGTTAAAATAATCCATGCTGATTCTTTATTTAAGCGAGTGGTTGCCGGAAGTGTATGAGGAGGATTTTTCATCCGGCAGGTATAAAGGGCCTTTCTGACCGCAGGCACTGAGCATACTTCCAATGCCCAGAATGGCAATAACCAAATAAAGTACCAGCTCTGCACGACACCATTTCATAAAAATACCTGTTATTAATGTTTGAAATTGCGCATTATACCGTAAATAGATTTAAGTGAATATGAGGTTTTAGGGATAATAGAATGGGTGATATATAATGACTGTAATTAGTGTCCATCCGTTTATTAAGCTTTTAGCTTCCCCCTTCTTTAGAACTGTATCTTGGTCACATCTTTTTACCAAGCAGGGGAACTTATTTGGGGTTCATGGATCAGATATCAAAACCATACAGGAAATTGGTATCATGAGTAAAGTATTAAATGAAGCAGAGTGGGC
>JBHNNM010000414.1:0-2472 GCA_048563625.1 Gammaproteobacteria bacterium
TAGTATCAATAAAATCAACAATTTTTTGCTGTTCGTTTAGTGGTGGTATAGGACATTGGATATTACCTAATAATTCCAAGTTCAACCCGTCTCGTAAGTCACCGCCCGCCATATTTCTTATATTCTGATAATTCGAGTGCAACCACCAGTATAAGTATCTAGGATTACATTTTGAGTTAGGAACGATTGCTGCCATAGATTGGTTACAGGTGGTGTCTATTCCAAGTTGTGCAACTGTAGCTTTTGTTTTTCCTTGACCAGCTAATGCCATAACTAAGGCACCTTTTGGTATCCATTTAGCACTACTGTTATTAAATGCATCTTCTGTAATGTATGTAGATGGGCTTGTTATAGTTGAATCATTTACTGCACCTGAGTTTATCCAAGGTATAGTTCCATTTATCCAATAATCCTCAATATTTTTTGATGGTCTACCACCTGCATAAAGCTTTGCATACCAGCGTAAATTTCCTCCTTTCCAGTTCTCTGGCATTTCATACAACCACACAATCCCAGAATCTTTCATTGGCACATCCGGGTCAAGCCCCTTGGTCACTGCATGGGTAATTAATGCCTGGCGTTTTTCTTTTAAAAGCTCGATAAAGCGAGTTTTTTTGGTGATTAGGGTGTCTATTCGATTTACTTCTTTATTAATTTGCAAGGCAAGATGTTTCTGTTCATCAAAATCTGGAAGAGCTACTTTAAATGACTGAAAAAATTCAGATGGAACACGTTTTAGTCCCCCTGTTCCTGTCATCTCATTGATTGCAATAGTGCGGAATTGTTCCTCTTGCAATCGATAATAAAGAAAGCGGTTAAAACTTTTCTCGTTAGCTCTAATGGTATTTATTTCTGTGGAACCAAACCCAATTCCATTAACAAGATTACTAGCAATTGCGATATTTTTATTTTCAAAACAAGGTGTAACTTTGGCTATAAGAATGTCGTCATCACTGAAATAGCTGTAACCATCATAGACTTCATCTATTACACGGGTTTCATCCAATATAACCGAATCAGTTTTCAATTTTTCCATAGGTAAAAAAGTGCATAAAGAATCACTGCTTTCTGTAATGGAAGATTTTTTTGGATTTAACTCTGAGACAAACTTTAATCGGGTAATACCCCAGTGTTCGGGGATAGCACCGAGCCATGTAATACCTGACTCCTTATATTCCGGATACGGTTTATAATGGCTCATACAGTCTCTCCAGTTTTCCAGAAATTCAGTTCACGCCATTGCTTTGGAAAGCCCATGGCTTTTTCATCAATTGAGTGTTGCTTCAATAACTCAACCAGATGTTGACGAAAGTGATTCTCAGGACAGGCTTTGTCCATTAACCAGGCCGACATGACCAGGGTATCGTAAATTTTCCGGCTGGCTTGCAGATTAAATACAGACAATAAGTCTGCTGGTCGTTTTCTGGGTATTTTAAAGGTAAATGTAAATTCCCTATTCCATAACCGACTATGATGAGCACAAATATTTCTGACAGTGGTTAAATGGTGCAGAAAAGAAACCAGATTGATTTCATCCATATCATACTGCCTGGCAATCGCATTGCGATCCTGCCCATGACGCATATTGGCTATCCATTTGGATAACTGACCCAGTGTCATGATTTCCACCGTTGCCCAAATGGGTGGCAGGTCTTCATCGTATTTGGATTTCAGATGGTAAATAAACGGTTCTTTACTACGCCTGACTTCTTTTTGAAGAGACTGAAAATTTTCAGTATACCACCCCTTTTTCTTAAACAAACGCCGCTCAAGATGGGGGTGGGTACCATACTTGTTCGACATTTGATAAGCCCATTGGGTCCGTACTGATACTTCAATGCGTTCAATGGCATCCATGACCAGTAATCGCAACTGTCGGTCAAAGACATACAGGCTCAGGATTTGTGTAAATGTGGTATCTTTTTTGAATTGGTGGGTGGTATGATCGGCTTCAAAAGGCAGCCAGTATCCGGCCAGGCGATAATAATTAAGGTGCTGGAGGGTGTAAGAAGCCAGGGCGTGATCATCAATGAGCATGCCACGTTGTTGAAGTTGCCGGATTTGTTCATCAACTGCAAGGCGTGGTTTGTTGTATTTCACTAAACCAGCTGCTCAAAATAAGTAACCCCCCATGGTGCGCATCGTTGATAGGCGTGGGGGGTGTTGTTAGTTAACATTATAGTACAAAACCGGTAAGATTTTCCAGCAATTGTTTTATATTGAGTCCTTTTGTATCTGATCATTATTCAGCCACTTCTGCCAAAAGCGCCGCAATATCAGCTTCTACCGCTTTGAGTTCTGCATCAATATCCTCCAGTTTTCGAGGTGGCTGATATTGATAGAAAAAGCGATTAAAGTTGATTTCATAGCCCACTCGTCCAGTTTCCTTGTCTTTATCATCAGTAAAACCTTCATCAATATAGGCATCTGGAACATGAGGCAGGACTTCACGGGCAAAATAATCCCTGATAT
>JBHNNM010000415.1:0-2471 GCA_048563625.1 Gammaproteobacteria bacterium
TTATAAAACACATTCAAAGGATGTTAAAATTAGCCAATCAAATCTTCAAGGTTTTATTTTACCATAACTAATTGTATTTTATGGTAATAAATATTACCGGCCAAGCACTAATTAATAATAATATTTCCCTGTCCGGACATTTATTTATCCAATATTCCAGTTGATTGATTGTTATATGGTCCTTGTCACACACTTCTCTGAGTTATTTTAAAGTCAATTATGTATGAAATACAGTCTTTCCGGAATAATCTGAAATTCAATTAGCGGAATAGGTAAGCCTGTGGATAAGTCTGTGAATAAACTTTGTGTAATTAAACTATATGTCATGAAATCAGCGGTTTATGATATATATGTTACCTATTGCAATAATAAAGCATGATAAAATAAGCTCTTGTAAAACAAAAGGATAGCTGTTTTTGATTTATTTCTATTGACAAAACTGTAAAAATTTATACGATTTTTGTTAAATTTCTTTAAAAGGTATTAGAACTGAATAACTTTTAGAAAAACAGAATGACCGGTCAAATTACTGGCCTCAGGTCTCTATATAGGGGCTGATTTAAAGTTGGCTCGGAACAGCCTTTCTTTATGCTATGAAATTATCTACATCAATTACGGTAATATTACTGAAAAAGAATATAATAAAGCCAAAAAGAAAATCATACAGTGATACGATAACCAGAGCTTTCCTGATATTACAGCTTTAGGTAAAAAAGTTAATCCAGCCAGAAGAGTAATTGTTATGCCGGAAATTGCACTGGAACAGTTAAAGCAGACTATTTCCAGAAACTGTCATATTTCTGATGCCCAGTATGCAGGTAACTATACCCTGTGTATTTATCTGCTTAAAATGCGTGAATTTTATCGCTGGGAAAAACAGATCCCTTTTTCTGAAAACTTATCCAATGATGATATTGGTCAATGGTTAATGGAAAGAGAAACCTGGTGGGACTCCCTCGAAGAAGAGCCTTTCAGGGAACTGCATATAAACGGGCAGGTTGTTTCCTGTTATGAAGCAGAGATAATCAATTCAGAACTTGAAGCAGAACGGCTGGTTTATAACGGTGGTTATGGCAATTACGGCAAACCGGTTTTTTTCCTGGCCGATCTGGAAAGTCAGACCCGTTATAAAGATTATCAGCTTTATATATGCGGTCATGAATATGCAAGAGAACTGGCGGCTCCGCCGGGAATGAGTCAGAACCGATCCATTTATATTCGCAAGGAATCCTTAAAACGTTTTATCTGGGAAAAATACGAAGAATCACATTGGTATAATAGTGATAATCCCCTGGCAAAAGCTCAGGCCTGTTATAACTTCGAACAGCAACCGGAAAACTCGTTAGAGCAAATGGCCTCCCTGGAAGCAGATACTATTTTGTATCATGAAATCGGTGAAATAGAGTCCAGCAGGCTTCTGGGACCCCAATGGTCAGAAATGGTGATGCAGATGCCGCGTTTTAAAAGTGAATTTATGGCTCGAGCGGTAAAAGATCATATTGCAGATGCCATATCAACCTTACCCCGTTTAATAGAAAATAAGGATGATGCCCAGATACATTTTTATTTTGCTAACTTTAAGGGGATGCGCCGGGAAATATTTCCGTTACTTTTAACGGCTTATCAGCAATGGTTGAGCAATAAAAACTTTTCTGCATTGAAGCAGATAACAGAGCAGTCTGAACGGCACTGGCTTGATACGGCACAGAAAATGCTGGAAATATTTAAACAGAAAGGCCGTTCAGCCCTGGCTGATATTGAAACCCTGGTACAAAAGAATATTCTTTAAAAAGTAACTTTAAATATTGCTCTGCAGTTGATTCCAGGCGTTCTGGATAATCAGGGTCATTTCTTCCGGTCTGGAGGTGGTTGGCTGAGTTATTAATACGTTTTCAAACAGTTCCTGGATTTTCAGAGAATGTTGAGGTACAGGTTTGCCTTCCCAGTGTTTCTTTTTATGCTCTTTGGCCAACTTTGCGTAGGTGGCTGCAATCATATTATAAGCCGCTCTCAGGTCGCCTTTTCGGGCATGCTCATTAACTTTATACATAATGGTTCGACTGAGCTGTTCCATTTCGGATAAGTTGTGAGCCTGTAGTAACTGGGATTGCAGCTTAATAAAATCTTTCTGTCTAAACGGTTTTTGCTTACGTTTAGAGATATGTCTGGAGGTATGAGTGTTTTTGATATAGGACTGGGTGAGATCGTTACTGAAAACCCGCCGAGCACTGAGTTTACTGGACTGGGAACACCCCTGATTAGTAAATTCGATGGTACTGTCTGCCTGTACGCATTGGGAAATGGTTACAGACCAGGCATACTGACTGAAAAACAGGGCAGTAACCATAGCTAGTTCAACCTGAATAATACTGTTTTAAGCCTGACCTCAAGCCAGGTTTAACGCGGCTGATGTTCCGCTTTGATAAAACCCCCCATCAAACCGGAAATAATTTTGAGCCACAAAAGCCGGA
>JBHNNM010000416.1:0-2468 GCA_048563625.1 Gammaproteobacteria bacterium
GACCAGTGAAGTAGCGAATACCCAGCCAAAGATAGTCGCGGCACCGATTAACTGACCGGAGAAGCTGACATCGCCATTAGTCAGAGGTACCAGCATCAGACCCAGGAAGCCGACTACACCATGCACGGAGATAGCACCGACGGGATCATCAATACGCATTTTATCCAGAGTCAGGATGCTGAAGACGACCAGAACACCACCGG
This sequence comes from Gammaproteobacteria bacterium, assembly GCA_048563625.1. GTDB lineage: Bacteria > Pseudomonadota > Gammaproteobacteria > GRL18 > GRL18 > JANELJ01. Next base: position 204 of record JBHNNM010000416.1, read on the forward strand.
CAGCACCAAACAGGGTAGCCAGCAAAGGAGTTGGTGTCGAAGGCTCAGCAGTAATGGCTACCAGACCGGCTAAAGCACCGTTTAACAACATGGTTAAATCAGCTTTACCGTACAGGATACGGGCCACAATCAGGGCAGCAACTGCACCACCGGCAGCCGCAGCATTGGTGTTCAGAAATACCATGGCAACGGTATTGGCATTAGCAATATCGCCCAGCTTCAGAACAGAACCGCCGTTAAAGCCGAACCAGCCCATCCACAGGATGAAAGTACCTAAAGTCGCTAAAGGCAGGTTTGCACCAGGAATAGCTTTGATTTCACCATTTTTACCGTATTTTCCTTTACGGGCACCTAGTAATAAAACACCGGCTAAAGCAGCAGAAGCACCAGCCATGTGTACAATACCGGAACCGGCAAAGTCAGAGAAGCCAAGGTCACCCAGGTTGTAGAGGCCGAATACATCAGCGCCATTCCAGGTCCAGGAACCTTCCATGGGGTATATAAAGGCTGTCATGAATACTGCAAATAACAGGAACGCCCATAATTTCATGCGTTCAGCAACTGCACCGGACACAATAGACATAGCAGTGGCAACAAAGACTACCTGGAAGAAGAAGTCAGAAGCAGCGGAATAAATAGAACCGCCGGTAAAATCAGCCTGTTCAGCAAAAGACTTTAAGGTTTCGTCAACATAACCGTCGCCAACCACCAGGCCGTTCAGGAACATGCTGCCGCCGTACATGATGTCGTAACCGATAATCAGGTACATAATACAGGAAATCGCATACAGAGCGACGTTCTTGGTCAGAATTTCAGCGGTGTTTTTGGTACGCACCAGACCAGCTTCCAGCATAGCAAAGCCAGCGGCCATCCACATAACAAGGGCACCACACATTAAGAAATAAAATGTGTCCATTGCATATTGTAAGTGATAAACATTATTTTCCACGAGTAATATCTCCTATTAAAGCCTTCTTACAGGGCTTCTTTACCAGATTCAGAAGTACGAATACGAATAGTCTGTTCAACGGCCGAAACGAAGATTTTGCCATCTCCGATTTTGCCGGTATGGGCAGCACTGCGAATTGCTTCGATGACCTGATCAAGTACTTCAGAGGCAACGGCAATTTCAATTTTTACCTTGGGCAGAAAGTCTACGACATATTCTGCGCCACGATAGAGCTCAGTATGACCTTTCTGACGGCCAAAGCCTTTGAGTTCGGTGACGGTCATACCATGGATTCCAATATCGGACAGTGCTTCACGTACATCATCCAATTTAAAGGGTTTAACAATAGCTGTAACGAGCTTCATTGGTTTTACTCCAAACAATGTAAAAAGTGGGGTTAATACTGGCAGTACCAGTTTTTTGTTCTTCTTAATCGAATGCAATGTATTAGGCAGTTATCATGCCATTGAAAAAAAGTTGTTTTTATACAATGCTTTAGCTTAATTTCGAGAGGCTTTTTTATTCTCTTATGCACCAAAATAGAAAAAATAATTCGCCTGCACAAAAATGGTGCGCTAAGCAGGTGCGTCCTGTCTCAGAATTGTTCAGTACTCATGCAAAATTCGACGAGGGATAATGGGTGCAGTATAATTGCGTGTACCCGCCCTGGGCTTTGAGTATTCAATAATAGTAGGGACAATCATTAGGGGTAACCATAAATGAATAAACAGTTTTTTGATGATTTAAGCAGTAAAATCAGTCAGGCAATGCCGCCTGTTCCCGGTAATATGAAAGCAGAACTGGAACAGACGGTTCGGGGGATACTGCATAATGCTTTTGACAAGCTGGATCTGGTGACCCGTGAAGATTTTGAAGTACAGTCTGCGGTACTGCAGAAAACCAGAATAAAGCTGGAACAGCTGGAGCATAAACTGGCTGAACTGGAACAAAAAATAAAACTGGATTAACACCACATGCTATTAATATATGAGTAATATATGAGCCCGTTATTAATCTGTGTGTATTAGTATCAAGTGCTCGGTTATCCACTAGACAAAGAGTAAAGTACTTGCGAAATTACCGGTTAATATCTGCCGCTATCTGGTCGTGTCTGTTATTGCCCGTTAGCGGCTATTCTGAGCCCTCATCCGGGGAAGATTATACAGAGCTTAGTCTTAAAGAATTAATGGCGCTGGGACAGTGTAAATTAAACTGTGTATCCGCTCTTATTTAAATATAAGGAGCCAACTGCTCCTCAAACTCGATTATAAATCGATACATTGCTGCTTTCCAATTTCTGATGGGCATTGTCCATT
>JBHNNM010000417.1:0-2457 GCA_048563625.1 Gammaproteobacteria bacterium
GTCTTTTATAACAGGGAAAGACTACATTCTGCCAATGATTATTTATCGCCAAAAGATTACGAAGAACTACAGAAAATGGCTTAAAAAACTGTCCGGAAAAGTGTTGACAGATCAGTCCCCTACCATAAGTCTCTTACTGGGTATTCGGCTCATGGCCAGTGATCCGCAGGAACGCCTCAAACCAGCTTGAAAAAATCCAGCTTTACCCCTATGCCGAAAAAGTCAGCCCCAAACCAAGAGGCTTTATACGCCCCAATGGCAAGCACTGGATGGCAGCCCAACCTCCTGCTCTGGAGTATTTCAGACGCCTGTCTGAAGTCATCAACAGGGAGCCGGTATTTGAACGAGATCGTTTCTTTATGGCCATGCTTAAACCCCTGTGCATAGAAAAGGGCAAACCTTTTAACCCCACCCCGCAACAGAAAAAAATTCTGACTGAAGCCGCATTCGTGGGTGAAGCCATGGCCAAGGCCAATGATTTTTCCAAACGTTTTAACAATGCGCTTTATATTGAGGGTTCACACTGGGAATACGCCACTGTCGCGCCTTCTGATCAACGCTTTAAACACTACGATGCTCTGGATGAGCGAGCGGCCTGGTTTTACGAAGCGGTAACCAATGATCCTGCCATGCACGGTCAAATTACCGGTAAGGGGCAGGTCTATCTGGCAGCATATAAAGACAGCGATGGCGACTGGCTGGATGGCGGCAATAATTACCGTCTGCATGTACCGGCCAATGTTCCGGCAAAAACCTTCTGGTCAGTTGCAGTTTATGAGGTCAGTACCTGCACTCTGATCAACAATAGCCATGGGATTGCCGGGCGTTCCTCGCGTATGGATCTTGCCATGAATGCAGACGGCTCTGTTGATATTTACTTCGGGCCGGACAAACCTGAAGGTAAAAAGGCTCAAAACTGGATACCAACAGAAGCAGGACGGTCATTGTTCAGCTATTTTAGCCTGTATTCACCTGAAAAGGCTTTCCTGGATCAAAGCTGGATTCTGCCGGATATAGAAAAAGCCAGATAAGTGCAAAAAGCAGGTGCTGTAAAAGACAAGCATCATTCCCTACCGGAGATTGATATCCGGTAACCGGCGCAGCATTAAATCAAACGCATCAGTATAGGCTGAATTGTTCTCTTTTAATTCCGGCAGTTCAGCCAGCAGAGGTGCTTTTATCCATTGTTTTAAAGTAGCAATATTCTCTTGCAGACGGGTCATGGGCTGAGCAGCCCCGGTATTTGCTACCCAGCCGGCCAGTTCAAGTTCACTTTGGGCAATAGACTGAACGGTTAACAGGGCATGGTTAATACAGCCCAGACGCATATTGACCACCAGAATAACCGGATAAGCCAACTGCTGAGCCAGATCAGCAATAGTTTGATCGGCGTTTAAAGGCACCTGCCAGCCACCCACACCTTCTACCAGCACAATATCAGACTTTATTGAATTTTCCTGAATATTGCTGACAATTTGATTTAGATTGATACTTTTACCGAATTTTTCTGCAGCAATATGCGGAGCGATTGCCGGCTCAAAGGCAAAGGGGTTCACCTGTTCATAGGCTATTTTTACTGAAGACGCGGCCATCAGACGCAGAGTATCCTCATTTCTTAAGCCCTGCTCTGTCAACTCACAGCCGCTGGCCACCGGTTTAAAACCCAGACTGCGATAACTTGCCCGAGTAAAAGCCCTTAACAGACCTTCAGTGACAAAAGTTTTGCCGGCATCGGTATCGGTAGCAGTGATAAACCAAGCGTTCATTATTTCTCCTGGAGTTTTCTATGTTGCTTCATATAAAACCCTAATAATGAGAAGGCTATAGAGTGAATAACTTTCAGATCATCTATTTAAAATTCTAACGCATGTTTCATTGGAAAACTTTTGCTAGCTAAACTTAATGAGTTCCCTCAAGTAAACCAGAAACACTAAGATCTTCGTCCAGGTCAGGCCAATGAATTCCTTCTCCATCTCCTAATATTTCCCAGTTATCAAGTTGTTTTTTACTTGCTTTGGAAAGTGTAGGAAACCAGACCAGTGGTACAGAAATTGTTCGACCATCAATTAGTTCAACAATGATGGCTTCGTCTGTACACTTAATGCTATGTGCTTGAGGGTGTAACTCAACTGCTAAGGAACTCATTCCAAGCCTCCAAAAATATGTCTTTGTTTTCGATAACTATAAATTCAAGTTTTCTCAATTCTTTTGGAGAAAACCTTGTTGAACTTGCTAAAGCAATAGGTTTTAGCCAGAATTTTGCTAACATTCTGTCTTTTTGAATATGTATGTGTGCGGGCTCTCCGTTTTCATTGCTGTAAAAGAAAAAACGATAAGGGCCAATTCTTATAACCGTTGGCATGTTGGTATTTTACTGTAATTTAGGGTATTTCATTAGCTAACAGTATATTAGATCGCTTACATACTATTAACAATACTATTGTCGCGGCCTGGAGT
>JBHNNM010000418.1:0-2448 GCA_048563625.1 Gammaproteobacteria bacterium
TCAGTATTAAAAGTATAAAACCCCTGGATTCTAAGATACTGTATTTTCCGGAAAAAAACAGCTGGTACAGTTTTTCTCTGGCAGTCGTGACTACAGGAAATCAGGTACTTTCCATGGTGCAGACATCTACTGATGTGACCCGGCAGGTTATTGCCAGCCGAAAACTGGAAGAATCAGAGCGCTTATTAAAAACCATGATTAATGCCACACCGGACTGGATATTTATCAAGGATATTCATTTTCGTTATCTGTTTGTTAATGATGGATTTGCCCGTGCACTGTCTCTGAAACAAGAGGATATTTATGGCAAAACAGATTTGGAAATCGGTTTTGATAAGGAACTGGTGTTTGGTAATAAGGATAAAGGAATACGGGGCTTTTGTGCGGACAGGGAAGTACTTAAAGGCAAAACCATTTCCAATCCTTATGATCCGGCTACCTTTTCTGACGGCAGTCTGCATGTATTTGATACCTATAAAACGCCACTGTATGACGCAGATGGGAAGGTTTACGCCTTACTGGGAATTAGTCGTGATGTAACAGAACGGCAGGAACTGGAAAATAAACTGCACCAGGCTGCTACGGTTTATGACAGTACTACGGAAGGTATTATGGTCACCGATGTTAATGCCCGTATTATCGGGGTTAACCGGGCATTTTCAGAAATAACCGGTTATTCGGAAGATGAGGTGATAGGTAAAAATCCACATTATTTTGCTTCTGGAAAACATGACAAAAATTTTTATCAGCAGTTATGGCATGATTTAAATAACAAAGGACACTGGCAGGGTGAAATAATTAACCGGCACCATGACGGACATTTTTATACGGAATGGATAGTTATCAGTGCGGTTAAAAATACTGAAGGCATGGTAACTAACTATGTGGCGACATTTTCTGATATATCAGATATCAAAGATTCCCAGCAGAAAATTGCACGGATGGCCGAATACGATCAATTAACCAATCTGTCTAACCGCAGTTTGCTGGCCAGGGAACTGGAAAAAGCCATTTCAAGGGCTAAACGCAGTAAGACAAAAGTGGCTATTATGTTTCTGGATAATTTTAAACAGATTAATGATACCCTAGGCCATTTTTTTGGTGATAAAGTATTAAAACAGGTGGCGCATCGTTTCCAGTCCTGTATCCGCGAAGAGGATGTCCTGTCCCGCTAGGGCGGTGATGAATTCCTGGTGGTACTGGAACAGCTCAATGATCCTAAAGAAGCGGCTATTGTAGCGCAAAAACTGATTAACTCTCTGAGCAAACCGCTTTATATCTCCAGCCATGAGTTTTATCTTGGTGTCAGCATTGGCATCAGCATTTTTCCCGATGATGGCCCGGATCCGGAAATGCTGATTAAAAATGCTGATACTGCTATGTACCAGTCGAAAAACAATCGCAAAAATCAGTTCAGTTATTATACCGAGCAGATGAATGAGCGTTCCAAACGACGCTTTGCCCTGGAAAACCAGCTGCGTGCTGCGCTGCAGAATAATGAAATCTATGTCGTCTATCAGCCGCAAATTGATTTAAAGAGTTATCGTGTTTACGGCTTTGAAGCACTGGTGCGCTGGGAGAATAAAGTTCAGGGTCTGATTCCCCGGTTGAGTTTATCCCCATAGCCGAATCCATTGGTATTATTGATGATATCGGTATCTTTGTGCTGCGTGAGGCCATTCAGCATATTAAACTCTGGAATAGAAAATTCAGTAATGATATGACGGTATCAGTTAATATTTCTTCCCGGCAGTTTGATAATCGCCGTCTGCCGGAAATTATCACCTCGGTACTCAGAGAGCAGAATTGCCCATCGGAACTGCTTAAAATTGAAATTACTGAATCGCTGTTGCTGCAGCAAAGCAGTCATATACAGAAATCCCTACGGGCTATTGCCAAAGCGGGGGTAGCCATTGCCCTGGATGATTTTGGTACAGGTTATTCTTCCCTGAGCTATTTAAAACGCTTTCCAATAGATATTGTTAAAATTGATCAGTCTTTTGTCCGGGATATTACTACCGATGCTGAAGATGCCATTCTGGTTAAAACTATAATTTCCATGGCTCAGGGGCTGAAAATGAATACCATTGCTGAAGGTGTGGAAACCGTGGAACAGTTAAATTTTATGCAGGAGCAGGGCTGTCACCTGATACAGGGTTATCATTTCAGCAAACCCTTAAAAACAGAAGATATTGCCATGTTTCTGAAGCAATGGAATGCACAATACGGCCGTACTAAATCAACCTGAGTAGAGGGCTGTTTATGGGGTGGACAATTTAATATCTGAAATCTGTCCCTGGCGGTTAAACTGCATCCGGGCATTGCGGTATTTTTCCTCTTTCACCAGCTTACGCAGACTCTGCAGGGTTTTAAAAGGGACATTACGCAGCAGCTTGTTAATTACCCAGTGAGGCAGATAACCACCGGGATCGGTGTGCTGAACCCAGG
>JBHNNM010000419.1:0-1257 GCA_048563625.1 Gammaproteobacteria bacterium
GTGAATTGAAGAAAAAGTATTAAGGTAGCTAAATAAGTGCTTGAAATGCTTTTCTTTTGAATGTTTTTAATTCCATGGGGTGTCTGAGATGATGAGGTAAACTGTTCCACGCTAACGAGCCCGAAAAGGAGAAACACGTTTTTAAAGATATCAAATAGATCACATTGCAACTGATGGACGTGTAAGACACATAGGCAGGTGATTAATAAAGATGCAAAACAAAAATAGGGCTTAGGATCGATCCTTGAGGCACTCCGCTTGTTATAGACGTTTCTTTGGAGCAGGTGCCATTTACAAGTACGCATTGTAGATGATCCTGTAAGAAAGATGGTAAGAAAGTTATACTTTCCATGCTTAAGTTGTACGAGTATAGTTTATTACATAAAATATCATGATGAACCAGGTCAAATGCCTTGCGAAAGTCGAGAAATACAACACCTGTCAGTTGGTGATTGTTGAAAGCTGAGAGTCCAGTATAAGTTAAACGGGTAACCGTAGTTTGACAAGAATGTCCACATCGGAAGCCAGATTGGAAAGAATGGAAAAGCTGGTGCGTTTTCCAAAATTCCGTCAAATGTTTATGAATGTGTCTTTCTGGTGGTTTTGTGAGAACAGACAGGATCGAGATAGGACGATAGTTATTCAGATCAGTGGAAATAGTTTTTGTTTTAAGGAGCGGAATTACTTTAGCTCTCTTGAATGCGGTTGGAAAAATATTCTTTTGTATGCATATGTAAGTGTTTCAGCTATATAAGGAAGGGCGTTTTTTTTAAATTGTAACACTAATACCATCACAGTCTGTTGATTTCTTATTATCCGTCTCTGAGATAGATATTCCTACTTCGAACACAGCTATAGGAGGGACTGAAATGTGGCATTTTGAGAAGTTCGATCACTGCAGAAGTTTAGTAAATTATCAGGACAACTATACTGAAACCCCTCGGTTTGATCGTCTGGTATGAACTTGGAGCCTGCAGATACAAAATAGGCGTTAAAGACATCTGGTGTGAGTTCTGATGGAAGATTATTTTTTACATGGCTGTGGCCTTAAGTGAGAGTGTTGATAGCTCTCCACATGGACGATATATCTGCTTTATTGCCTGCAAGGTCATTACAATATTTCTTTTTGGCCTCCCTCACGAGGCAATTGACACGGTTGCAAATTGTTACTTATATTCCACAAATCTCAGAGAGAGAGAGAGAGAGAGAGAGAGAGAGAGAGAGAGAGAGAGAGAGAATACGAATACGAATATTTAC
>JBHNNM010000419.1:1267-2435 GCA_048563625.1 Gammaproteobacteria bacterium
TTACTGAGCTAGGCCATCTGCCCGTGTCAATGGGGAAGGGGGGGCGGGGTACAGATACATACACCCTGGTCGACATACATGTGCATTTCACACAGCAGAGTTTAACGATTTACTAAATACCAAAACACGCAAACGTAATCATCAAAACATTCCTTATATGGTGTCAGCATGGTTTCTACACGTATCGTGAACCCAGACTACTTCTGCTCATTTCTCAGGGCAAATGCTTTAGATACATAAATCGCAAGAGTTGTTGCATGTCTTGTGTCTGCTAGGAGCAATGCCATTTTGTGCGCTGATGGGCGAGTGTAAAATTTAGCGGGTATATACTTTTCTCTTAACACTGAATATTTCGGGCATACCAACAAAAAGTGTATTTCTGATTCCTACATATCTTCGCAAAAAGGGCAGTCAAAGTTCTCCTGTGTTGTTTTTGAAGAAGGTAGGCGATGCGGTTTCAAAAAGGACACACCAAGTCTCAGTCTCACTAGGTTTCTTTTCAGAGCGACGTTTTTGACCGTCAACAAATATTGCGACAATCCATGTGTTTGTTTAAAAGAGGAAAAAAAGGCACAACGATCCTTGGAATTAATGTCACTATTCCATCCTTGGAGATAGCAATCGATCAATCTCTGTTTCAATTCACACAAAAAGGCTCTTATATCACAAACACCCTGGTTTTCCCAAACATGTCCATATCCGTATCTATACAGTGTGAAGCAAACAGAGGAGGCCCAGTTGTTTTTGTTGTTACAGTGCATATTATAAAGCATTTTGTACGATTTCAAGGGTATTCGGTCTTCTTGCATTCTTAGAATATTCAACCAATATTTAATGCATCTCGTGTATGTGGAAATATACAATGGGTATCTACCTGTTTCTCCATAAACAAGCGCATTCGGCGTTCTTGGACTAACATTAAGTAATCTTTTGATAGCAAATAAATGAATTCTTTCAATGATTCTGTTGTCGGCTATCAGACCCCAAACCTCAGAACCATAAGTAAGCATAGGCTGAATTTGGCAATCAAACAGTTTAAAAAAGAGTTTAGGGGATTGATCACCCAATGTCCATAGAAGTTTCAAAATACCGACCACGCCCTTTTTTGCCCTGTTGGCCATGTCTTCATGAGCGTATGAGAATGTTAACCCTGTAGAAAAAATCACCC
>JBHNNM010000420.1:0-2407 GCA_048563625.1 Gammaproteobacteria bacterium
CTAAATACTTGGTTGGTTGTTCATATTGTGTAACATTACCTAATGGTATCCACTCCACCTCAATCCCATCCAACAACTTCTCCATAAAATCCGACTTGCTCATGCTTCAATCTCCGCCACTATCGCATCAATCTCCGTCCGAAGGTGATCAATTCTGGCAACCGTAGTTTTCAGTTCGGCATTAAGCTGGTTAATATCAATTTTTTCGCGGGTGTCTCTGGCTTCGACATAAGAGCTGACCGAAAGGTTGTAGTCATTCTCTGCTATCTTCTCAAAACTGACCGATTTGGCCACATGCTCAACGTCATCCTTACTGTCGAACATCGCCATAATTTTTTCAATATGCTCATCCAGCATGACATTATTATTGGTTTCTTTTTTAAAGAAGTCTTCACCACTGGCATCAATAAACTGGATGCGGGTATCGCTTTTGTGTTTGGAGAGCACCAGTATATTAACCGCGATAGTGGTGCCGTAAAACAGGTTGGGTGCCAGTGAAATCACAGTTTCAACATAGTTGTTATCCACCAGATACTGGCGGATTTTTTTCTCGGCCCCCCCTCGGTAGAAAATGCCGGGAAAGCAGACAATGGCGGCGCGGCCTTTACTGGAAAGATAACTGAGCGCATGTAATACAAAGGCAAAGTCGGCCTAGGATTTGAGAGCCAGCACGCCGGCGGGGGCAAAGCGCTCGTCGTTAATCAGGGTGGGGTCATCTGCACCTATCCATTTCACCGAGTAAGGCGGATTGGAGACAATGGCATCAAAGGGTTTTTCATCACCAAAATGGGGATCGATGAGGGTATTGCCCAGCTGAATATTGAATTTGTCGTAGTTGATATTGTGCAAAAACATATTCATGCGCGCCAGGTTGTAGGTGGTGTGGTTGATCTCCTGGCCGTAAAAGCCCTCTTCAATTATATGGGCATCGAAGTGCTTTTTGGCCTGCAACAGCAGGGAGCCGGAACCACAGGCGGGGTCATAGATTTTATTGACGCTGGTCTGCTTATGCATGGCCAGTTGGGCAATGAGTCTGGAGACGTGTTGCGGGGTGAAAAACTCACCTCCGGATTTCCCGGCATTGGCGGCGTAGTTGGAGATAAGAAACTCGTAAGCATCGTCGAACAGGTCGATGTGGTTATCTTCAAAGTCACCAAAATCCAGACCTGCCACGCCTTTGAGTACTGCAGCCAGGCGGGTGTTTTTGTCTTTAACGGTATTACCGAGGCGGTTGCTGGTGGTATCAAAATCGGCAAACAGGCCTTTGATGTCGCCTTCCGATGGATAACCGCTGGCTGAGGCTTCAATGTCAGCGAATATCTGAGCCAGATCGGTATTCAGGCTGTCGTTATGGTTTGCGCCTTTGGCGATATTGGCGAACAGCTGCCTGGGATAGATGAAGTAGCCCTTGGTTTTAATGGCATCATCTCTGATGTCATCGGTGATGATATCATCGCCCAGTTCGGCGTAATGGATACTTTCGTCTCCGGCTTCGATATAGCTGGCAAAGTTTTCACTGATAAAGCGATAAAACAGCGTACCGAGCACATATTGCTTAAAATCCCAGCCATCTACCGAGCCGCGTACATCATTGGCAATTTGCCAGATCTGGCGTTGCAGAGCGGCGCGTTGTTGGGTGCCTGTCATTCTGTTATTCCTGTTTTATTTTGAACTAAATGGGCTGGTTTATTGCTTAGTGAATATATAACGTTTATTTCATGGGGTGTAAAAGCGAAACGAAGTGTAGCTTTTGCAATCCCAATCAAATACTCGTTATGTTCTTTTATCCCATGACTTTGGATCTTTTCTAACATGAAATACTGCTGTTACAATAATATTTTGTTCTATGATTAAGAAAAAGATCCTGTATGGAAAGCGTTCAATTGAAATGCGTCTTAAATTTTTATAGATTTTTTTATAAATGCTAGGGCTTCTTTTTATTTTTGCAATAGCAGCATCAACGCATAGAAGAAAATCGTGCCCTAAGCCAGCTCTATAGTCTTCATAGTATTGAAATACATCTGCAATGTCAGACTCTGCCTCTTCACGAACCGTTAACGTATATTTCATGTGTTGTTGGTAATTATTCGTGCCTTTACTTCAGACCAGGAAGAACCAGGATTTTGATCAGTATGAAAAGCATTTAAACGCTTTTCAAGCTCAAACTCTTGATTTTTAGTTAATTTTATCTCAGATTCGTCCTCAAGTACGCTATCCCACAGTTTTTCTGCAAGAAGAATACGTTCAGATACTGTAAGTTCTTGTATTTCCATAATTTTGTCTTCATTTTTGGGCTCTTCTCCGCTCTGATGAGTGAAGAAAGATGCTAATACTCACAAAACCTGTTGAAATATAAAGCTTCTGACAGTTTTATAAGCAATAGGTAATATGAGTATCAACATCTCAC
>JBHNNM010000421.1:0-2403 GCA_048563625.1 Gammaproteobacteria bacterium
CTTTATCTGCAACATCTCTCATCAATTGCGCAAATTCAGGCTTGGCTAATTGATTATGAAAGGGCTTATAACGGACATTTTTATTCGTTAACTGGTTAAAGTAACGATGAATTTCCGAAATGTATATTCTGGCCGATCATGAACACTGATTCTGATTTATCGTGAACACTGTTTCTGAACCATCATGAACACCCATTCTGTTCTGTCGTGAACACCGATTCTGATCTCATCGTGAACACTTTTACTGTTTTTCCAGAATCAGTGTTCACGATAAATCAGAATCCTTCCCCACACATTGATATTCAATAACTGCTAACCTTCCTGATTTTAATTGAGGAATGGTTATGCCAACAAAGAGACTATCAATGCGACAATTACGAACAATATTAAGGCTCAGACTGAAATCCAAACTCAGCCTGCGTCAGATAAAAACTAGCCTGAAGTTAAGCCTGGGTGCGGTACAAAAAGTCTGCAGTAAAGCAGAGGCTCTCAATCTGGACTGGCCTGCCATTGAACAACTGGACGATCAACAACTGGTCAGCCGGTTTTACCCCGGAGTCGATACCCGGGTTTCCAGTGCATTTCAGCTCCCTGACTGGTCAGAGGTCTATCGGGAACTCAAACGCAAAGGAATGACCAAACTTCTGCTTTGGGAAGAATACACACAACAATACCCGAACCGCTGTTACAGCTATTCACAGTACTGCATGCTGTACCAGCAATGGCAAAAGAAACAAAAACGCTCCATGCGTCAGCACCATAAGGCCGGAGAAAAACTCTTTGTTGATTATGCCGGTCAAACCGTTCCGGTTGTTCAGCAGGACACCGGTGAAATTCAGTTTGCCCAGATTTTTGTTGCCGTACTGGGTGCTTCCAATTACACCTATGCAGAAGCCACCTGGAGCCAACGCCTGTCGGACTGGATAGGCAGTCATGTAAGAACCTTTGAATTTATAAAAGGGGTTCCCGTACTGTTAGTTCCTGATAATCTTAAAAGCAGTACCACCCGGGCCTGTCGGTATGATCCGGACATTAATATGTCTTACCAGCAGATGGCGGCTCATTATGGTACAGCCATCGTTCCTGCCAGACCCCGAAAGCCTCAGGATAAAGCCAAAGCTGAAGTCGGTGTACAAATTATAGAACGCTGGATCCTGGCTCGTTTACGTCATCATACGTTCTTCTCACTGACAGAGCTCAATCAGCATATCCACGGCCTGCTTGAAGAGGTCAACAACAAACCTTTTAAGCAGCTTAAAGGCACCCGGCAACAGTGGTTTGAGTCACTGGATAAACCGGCACTGCTGCCACTGCCCAAACAGGCGTTTGAGTTTACTGAAATCAAAACCGTCAAAGTCAATGTGGATTACCATATTCAGTTTGACGGACATCTGTATTCAGTACCTCATCATCTGGTGGGTGAAAAACTGGAACTGCATGCCAAAGCCTTCTTAATAGAGATGTACTTCCATAACCGGTGCATCTGTCAGCATGCCAGGCAATACCATTGTGGTAGCACCACCGTACCGGCTCATATGTCAGAGCGCCATAAGAAACATCATCAATGGACACCAGGGCGATTAATGAACTGGGCCAAAGATATTGGAGATGAAGTGCTTATCCGGGTTAAAAGCCGGTTACAACAAAAGCAGCATGAAGAGCAGGCTTACCGGGTTTGCCTGGGCTTACTCAATCTGTCCCGACAATATCCCAATGAGCGTTTAAATAAGGCCTGCCAGATTGCCAATCATAAAAATCTCGACCGGCTGAAGCACATTAACTCTATATTGCTCAGCAATCAGGATAAGTTACAGCCTGACTTCTTTGAACAGAAAGAAGCTTCTTCATTACCACAGTCTCATGAGAACATTCGTGGCCCTAAAAGCTATCACTAACCAGGGAGTATCAGCATGTTAGAACAAACCATTACCCAACTTCGACAACTAAAACTCACCGGCATGGCCGATGCCCTGCTTGGCCAGATTGAGCAGCCGGGCACCTATGAAGGCCTGTCCTTTGAGCAGCGAATACAATTACTGGCCGACAGCGAAGCCCGGGAAAGAGAGCAGAGAAAGCAAAAGCGGCTGATTAAAGCCGCCCGCTTTAAACTGGCCGCACATGCCCAGGATATTGATTATCTGCATCCCAGAGGTTTACAGCAATCGGTCATGGCTTCACTTCTGCAATGTGACTGGTTAAACAAAGCTCAGAATCTTCTTGTCACTGGCCCCTGTGGCAGTGGTAAAACCGCAATTGATCCTTAACAGGGCAAAAAGGCACAACACTGGCCCCTGTGGCAGTGGTAAAACCTTTATTGCCTGTGCACTGGGACATACGGCGTGTATGAAAGGGCACAGTGCTAAATATTACCGGTTGTCCCGGTTATTAATGATGCTTACCCAG
>JBHNNM010000422.1:0-2384 GCA_048563625.1 Gammaproteobacteria bacterium
TTTTTTTTGATTTAGTTAGGTTTGGATCTAGCGAGTATTTGTATGGTTTTATGGAACAGATGAAGAACGGTAGAATATTTAGCTCGAAGTATCAGTCTGGATTTAAGTTTTTTAGTCGTCCTCACGTTGTCGTTTTTGCTAACGTTTATCCGGCTTCTGGGGCGTTTAGTAAGGACAGATTAGAGGTTTTTAGGATGTTTAAAAATGAAATATTTAAAGTAAGTTTTTTGTAATGTGATTTTGTGTCGATATGGCTCGCAGGCGTGGTATGAAGAGAAGGGCTAGGAGGAGAAACATACGCGTTAAGCGTATGACGTATCCTTATACTAGCATTATAGCTCGTCGTCGTCGTAGATTTAGGTATAGAAGGAGGACCAATATCGGTTATAGGTTGTATAAAGCTGTTCATAGACATTGGAATACACCCGTTTTGGTGCGGTTTTTTTCATCGAGAGAAATTACTATAAGTGGTGCTGAATATCATAATTCCTTTAGTTTTAATCTTAATGCCTTTAATAATGATGAACTTTCTCAGCAATTGTATGGATATATTGAACTTTTTGACCAATTTAAGGTTGTTGCTGAGGTTTTGGATTTGCATTTTAGGACTAGCGCTGAATATACAGATTTGGATACCAGTATTCCTCATATGTTTTGGGTGTACGATGTGGATTTGAAGAGACAGCATATTGATCTTTTTAACATAATGAAGTTGCAGAATATGCGTCATAAATTGTTGCCTCCGTTAAAGCATTTGAGGCTAACTTTAAGACCTAGATGGACGGAAAGACGTTTATATTTGACTCGGAAGGAAGGTCCAGATGAAATTTTGGATACGCATACAGGAATTAGGAAGTTTGATAATCCGTGGATGGATACTGAGCTTATGAAGATGAATGGTGGACAAGCTCCGGACTTTTGCTCGTCTAATGGTTACGGTATTGTTGTAAAAAATGCTAATAAGAGAGTGTTGGTTGTACATAATGAAATTTATGTAGTGTTTCGCGGTCGTAAGAATAATCAGACGTATGTGGAACAGCCATCGGGAGATGAGCCTGTAGCTGCTCCTCCCCCTCCTCCTATGGCTTATCCTCATTTTTAATCCAAAGCTCTAGCCTTACTATTACCTAGAGCTTTGGAGTATTAGCTTTGGATCATTTTTGATGTAACGGTTTTTTAGATGTATAATATGTAAAATCGATCTCTGTAAGTAATAAATATTTAAGTAACGTTAAAATTTACTTTGTATTCATTTGAAAGGTAGGCTATATAAGGTGGCGGTTTTTGTCAGTCGTTTGTCCCCGGTGGCGGAGGCGGAACTCTTGGCGGACGGCGTCTCATCTGCGTCTCGGCGTTGGTAAGTGTTATTATCAAACAGCGGAACCACTATCCTTGCTGAATAGACACACACACACACACACACACACACACACACACACAACACACACACACACACACGCGCACACACACACACACACACACACACACACACACACACACACACACACACACACACACACATTCCACCCCCTCGGTTTAGCGATGGTGTACGCCAAACGTTGGTGCTTTACTATCAATAATTACTTTAGAGATGATGTGGAACGTCTTACAGAATTGTTGACTGGTAATCTTTGCGTTTATGCTATCGTAGGAAAAGAAAAGGCTAAAACTGGTACTCCTCACCTGCAGGGATTTGTGCATTTTAAATCGAAAAAGTATTTAACTGGTCTGAAGAAATTGATTGGAAATAATGCTCACTTTGAAGTTGCTAAAGGAAGTGATGTGCAAAACAAGTTGTATTGCGAGAAAGAAGGAAACGTTATTGTAGAAGTTGGTGAACCAGTGTCAAAACCTACTGTGAATAAGAGTTATTTAGTTGCAAAAGAGATTGTAGAATACGTTTGTAGAGGTGGTAGGCTTAGCGATTTGTTAGAATCTGACGATAAGTACGTGGAAGCGTATGTTAAGCATTGTAATTTTGTGGATAACTATATTGGAGTTTGTAAGGTAGAAAACGGTTTTTGTGTTTTTAAAGAGGAGAATTTAACCGAGAACCTCGTCATGTACAGGTGGCAGGTTGAATTGTACGATTTATTAGTGAATACGCGACCTGATCCTAGGAAGATTTTGTGGTACGTCGATGTAGTCGGTGGTGGAGGTAAGTCCACGTTTTGTAATTATTTTATGTGTAGGAATAACGCTATTTGTTTTACAGGTGGAAAGTTGAATGATTTGGCTTACGTATACGATAGGGAACCCGTTGTTTTTTTTGATTTAGTTAGGTTTGGATCTAGCGAGTATTTGTATGGTTTTATGGAACAGATGAAGAACGGTAGAATATTTAGCTCGAAGTATCAGTCTGGATTTAAGTTTTTTAGTCGTCC
>JBHNNM010000423.1:0-2383 GCA_048563625.1 Gammaproteobacteria bacterium
AGACATCACACACACACACACACACACACACACACACACACACACACACACACACACACACACACACACACACACACAGGTGGGGCGGGGGTGGGTGGGTTATTAATTATATGCAGATTTGAAGAGATGAGTTTTTAAGGCCTGCTTGAAAGACGATGTTGACACTGAGTGACGAACATCATACGGTAACGAGTTCCACTCTGTCGGGCCCGTGAAAGAAAAAGCTCGTTGTCCAAAGGTCTTTGTTTTTGTGAAAGGTATGCGGAAGGTTCTGGTGTCAGAAATGGAGCGAAGTTGTCTGGATGGACGGTAGACAGTCAGGAGTTCAGAAAGATAGACTGGGTAACTTTCAGTGAAAGAATTGTAGCACAGAGTTGCAACTTTATACTGGATTCTTGAGACTACTGGTAGCCAGTGAAGTTTCTGAAGGAGGGGTTTGATGTGTTTGTGCTTGAGAGCTTTGAAGACAAGTCTGGCTGCCGAATTTTGGACCTTTTGGAGTTTGTCAAGAAGATGTTTTGGAGAACCTGATAGAAGAGAATTACAGTAGTCAAGTTTTGACAAAACAAAGGCACAGAGGAGGGTTTTTGTAGCATCAGTAGTGAGATAGTGACGGATGTTACTAATTCTCCGAATTTCTATATAGGCAGATCTGCAGATGTTGGTGACATGCTTCTCCATGGACAGGTTGTTAGTGAGTGTCACGCCCAGATTTTTTGCTTGCAAGGAAAACAGAATATCAGTGTCTCCTATGTGAATGGAGGTTGGGTGAGGGTTTGGGAGAGAGGTTCTGTTCGAGACAATGAGCAGACACTCTGTTTTATCATCATTCAGCTTGAGTTTGTTTGATGTCATCCATGTCTTTACATCTGAAATGCAATCCTGCATGCCCTGGACTGAGGTGTCTATTTGATCTGGACGGCAGGAATCGTGCAGCTGGGTATCATCTGCGAAAGACTGGTTAGATATGGAGTGTCGTCGAATGAGTGTAGTCAGAGGTTTTGTGTACAAAATAAATAGAATAGGTCCCAGGACAGAGCCTTGTGGAACACCAAATTTGAGCAAGGTTGGCTGTGAAAGTTTGTTGTTGATGGTAACAGTCTGAGTTCTATTGGAAAGATAGGATCTGAACCAGTTGAGAGGTGTACCAGAGATTCCATAGAGGTGCTCAAGTCTTTGACAGAGAATGTTGTGATCTATGGTGTCGAACGCAGCCGACAGATCAAGAAGAGTTACGACAGTTACATCGCCATTGTCCAGAGCATGCAGAATGTCATTCATCATATTGAGCAGGGCAGTTTCAGTACTGTGCCCTGGCCTATAGGCTGACTGGGAAGTAGGGAAGAGGTTGTTAGCGTTGAGGTATGCTGAGAGTTGTGAGAGGACGATTTTTTCAGTGACTTTTGACAAAAAAGAAAGATTGGAGATGGGCCGGTAGTTTTTCAAACTGTTCGGGTCAAGAGATGGCTTTTTCAGAAGTGGTTTTATAATGGCCTCTTTAAAAACAGAGGGAAAGACACCAGTGTGCAGAGACTGATTGATGACGGCTGTCACTGCAGGAAGCAGTTGCTCCAAGCATTCAACAAAGAGGGACGTGGGAAGCGGGTCTAGTGAACATGTCTTCTGGGAGGATTGCAAAATCGTGTTTTTTACGCACTGCATTGACACAGGTTCAAAAAAGTGCAAGGAAGATTGGGTGTACGGGCCATCTGTTGGTAGTATTGGCACAGGCATTTGACTGTCTAGTTCATCGCGGATTGTTTTCACTTTCCGGATGAAATAGTCAGCAAATGCGTCGGGAAGGTCGCAAACAGGAAGGGCAGTTGGTAGAGACAAGCCAGAGTTACAACCACGAAGTTCGTTACAAACACTGAACAGCTCTTTGCAACAATTACTCTGTGCTATCTGAGAAGAGAAGTAATCGGACTTAGCTTTGTGCACAATGTTTGTAACAGCCCTTTTAGCAGCACCGTAAATCTGTTTATCAACGGTGAGGCCAGTCTTGAGCCACCTCCGCTCAGCCCGGCGGCGCTGACGTTTGGCAGAGCGTAGCTCCTGGCTGACACCGGCGTACCACGGAGAGGACCGGCCAGCCGGCACTCTGCGTCGTGTGGCGGGGGCATGCTTGTCAAGCAGAGAGCGCAGTTCGTCGTTCAGCTGCCGGGCGGTCAGCTCGGGCTGGGTGTGGACCATGGCGGCGACGTCTCTCTTTAAGGCGTTCCTGTTGATGGCTTTAATGTTCCGTAGCTCCCGGAAGACGAGCTGTCTCTGCGGGCTGGCGACGTTAAGACGACACACCACCGGCAGATGGTCAGAGGAGAGTGCATGGGCCACCAGGCAGGAACGAACAAGCTGCTCACTTTCCTTATACAGCACCCAGTCT
>JBHNNM010000424.1:0-2374 GCA_048563625.1 Gammaproteobacteria bacterium
GGCTTTTGTGGCTCAAAATTATTTCCGGTTTGATGGGGGGTTTATCAAAGCGGAACATCAGCCGCGTTAAACCTGGCTTGAGGTCAGGCTTAAAACAGTATTATTCAGGTTGAACTATTTAATATTGTTATGACAGTATATCTGCTGGTGGCCGGTATGGCTGACAATGTCCTTAAACCTCTGCTGCTGGGCCGCGGTGTCGATGCTCCTATGCCGGTGGTCTTATTAGGGGCACTGGGCGGCATGGTTGCAGCCGGATTACTGGGACTCTTTATTGGTGCAGTATTCCTGTCCCTGGCTTATGTCATCTTTATGAACTGGGTTGAGGATGGTATTAAGGATATGCGGGCCATGCAGGCACTGGAAAACAATGCCCGGAGTGAATAAACCGGTATGCCTGTAATACACACTTTAAAACGCTTAACTGCCGGCCTTGCTCTGACCATTTTGAGTGCCTGTACCGTACTGGGCCCGGATTATCAGGAGCCGGATGTTAACTGGCTAAAACAGTGGCAACCCACCGCTTCTGTCAACAAAACAGCCGATCAGGCGCTGGATACCGACTTATGGTGGAAAATTTTCAATGATCCGGTACTTAATGACTTAATTGCCACCGCCAGAAAAGAAAATCCTTCTATAAAAATTGCCGGTCTGCGGATCTTTGAAAGCCGTGCTTTATTAAGTATTGCTCAGAGCACGCTATATCCGCAGTTACAGCAGGTGAATGGTTCAGCTACCTATGTCAATATTGACAATCACGGCGGAAAAGCCCTGAAACGCAACCAGAACTATGTTGATTATGGGGCCGGATTTTCGCTCGGCTGGGAGCTGGATTTCTGGGGCCGTTTTCAACGCGGCATTGAATCAGCGGATGCGGCCTTCTTTGCCTCTATTACCAATCAGCAGGATATTCAGGTACTGATAGTGACCCAGGTGGCGCAGGCCTATTTTGCCTACCGCATAGCTCAGGGCCGTATTGCCATTGCCCATGAAAATGCCCGCATCCAGAAACGCAGCTATGAAATTACTGAAAACCGTTTTAAAAGCGGAGAAGGCTCAGAGCTTGACCTGCAGCAGGCCAAAACTCAGTACCTGGCCACCCTGGCCACTATTCCCGATCTGGAAATTGCGCTGAACAAAAACCTGAATGCTCTGGCCGTATTGCTGGGAAAACCTCCAGGCAGTCTGGAACTGCCTAAAGAATATATTAAAGGCTATCGGCTGCCCTATGTTGCGCCGGAAACGTTTAACCCCATCCCGGCCAGCCTGTTAACCCTCCGTCCCGATATCCGTACTGCTGCCTGGCAGGTGGCGGCTCAGTCAGCCCAGATTGGCGTGGCTGAAGCCGACCTCTATCCCAGTATTACCCTGTTCGGTACTCTGGGCTGGTCAACCAATACCTTGGGTAGTACACCGGAAACCACACTGTTCAGCTTTGGACCAGGCTTTACCTGGAATGTTTTCAATTATGATCGTATTGAAAATAATGTCCGCATTCAGAATGCCCGGCTGCAGCAGCTCATTGAACAATACCAGAATAAGGTTCTGCAGGCGGCTCAGGAAGTGGATAATGCCAGCTACAGCCTGCTTAAAACCGATGAACAGCAGAAAATTCTTGATCAAAGCGTAGCTGCCTCCAAACGTGCACTGGCTATTGCCAATATCCGTTACCGGGAAGGCTATACCGATTTCCGGCGGGTACTGGATGCCCAGCGTGCCATGTTTGCCCAGACTGAACGGCAGTGGCTGAATCAGGGCAGTTATGTCTCCGGAATTATTACTCTTTATAAGGCACTGGGCGGCGGCTGGATGGCCACGCCTGTTAATGAGCTGATCCCTGAAGAAACAAGAAAGACCATGCAGGAACGCAGTGACTGGGGTGACTTACTGACCAGCCCTATTTATCAGCAGAATATACCCGTACAAAATCCTGCCGAAACCAGACAAAGTGAAACCCAATGAGCAATCCACAAAACAATAACAAACCTGATGCCAAAACCGAAAGCCAGAACACTCCGGCTGCCGAAACCGGCAATAGCGAAGCTGCAGCACAGGCCGGCAATGCCGCTGAAACTGAGCCTGCTCAGAAGAGTGTGAAAAAAGGCCTGGTTATTATTCTGGCCGCTATTTTCCTCAGCCTTCTCTGGTACCTGCTGGCGGATCGCTTTACCCCTTATACTCAGCAGGCACGGATTAACGGCTATGTTATCGGCATCAGTTCGGAAGTGTCCGGAACCGTCACCAAAGTAATGGTTAAAAACTGAAGGATCCCCACAAATTTAAACCATTGTGCAGAGGCACATCACGTCCTGGTTCAATTGTGTAAATACTTTTTTCAAATCCTTCATGTAAATTTTATACCGTTTATCATTTA
>JBHNNM010000425.1:0-2374 GCA_048563625.1 Gammaproteobacteria bacterium
TGTTTTACCCTGCACATTAATGTCCGGTTCAACCGAGGCTGTCCACTCGCTGAGTTCTTCCCAGCCCCAGTTCAGGTCAATTTTATGTGCTTCAATAAGTGGCCCGCCCTGGGACCAGAAACGTGAAGGTGCCCATTCACGGGGGTTCATACCGGGACGAGGCATATAGGAGAGTTTATTGTGATTGTCCGGATAAAAAACATCTATTCCAATGGCTTCTGCCGCCAGAATATCCAGCTTTACACCTGAGAGTTCGCTTGCTTTTTCCATAAATAATGCTTGCCGTTATTTTTGACACTGAATAGAAATATGTAATTAGCAGGCCGATCGGGTAAGAAAGCGTTCCCACGCGGGAGCGTGGGAACGAGGACTTGAGGAGGGGGGGAAACTACTTGTTTTCCCGGTTTTCAATCAGCTCTTCAACTACCGACGGATCAGCCAGAGTTGAAGTATCACCCATGTTATCTAGTTCGTTACTGGCTATCTTACGCAGAATACGTCGCATGATTTTACCGGAACGGGTTTTAGGCAGGCCGGGGGCCCACTGGATAAAGTCAAGGGTGGCAATGGGACCGATTTCCTTACGTACCTGTTTAACCAGTTCGATTTTCAGTTCATCGGTGGCTTCAACGCCCTTAACCAGAGTCACATAAGCGTAAATACCCTGACCCTTGATATCATGAGGAAAGCCAACGACCGCAGCTTCTGCTACAGCCTGATGCAGCACCAGGGCACTTTCAATTTCAGCGGTACCCAGACGGTGGCCGGAAACATTAAGCACATCATCAACACGACCGGTGATCCAGTAATAACCATCGGCATCACGACGACAGCCGTCACTGGTAAAGTAATGACAGGGATAGGTTTTGAAATAGGTGTCAATAAAGCGTTCATGATCGCCGTAAATGGTACGCATCTGTGCAGGCCAGCTGGCACTGATCACCAGGGGACCGGATGCTTCACCTTTCATAATATTACCGTCAGGATCCATCAGGTTGGGCTTAACACCAAAGAAGGGTTTGGATGCAGAGCCAGGTTTAAGTGCGGTTGCACCGGGCAGAGGTGTGATCATAAAGCCGCCAGTTTCAGTTTGCCACCAGGTGTCTACAATAGGACAGCGGGCATCGCCGACGACATTGTAATACCATTCCCAAGCTTCCGGGTTAATGGGTTCGCCAACAGAACCCAGTAAACGCAGGCTGGCACGTGAGGTTTTCTTGACCGGCTCATCACCTTCACTCATTAAGGCACGAATAGCGGTTGGAGCGGTATAGAAAATATTGACCTTGTGCTTGTCCACGACCTGCCAGAAGCGGGAGGCATCAGGATAACTGGGAATCCCTTCAAACATCAGGGTGGTGGCACCATTGGCCAGTGGTCCGTACAGGATATAACTATGACCGGTGATCCAGCCAACATCCGCAGTACACCAGTAAATATCACCTTCCTTATAATCAAAGGTGTATTTATGTGTAACCGCAGTATACAGCAGGTAACCGGCTGTGGTGTGCTGAACACCTTTGGGTTTGCCGGTAGAACCGGAGGTGTACAGAATAAATAATGGATCTTCAGCATCCATGACTTCCGGTGTGCAGTCAGTACTGAGCGTTTCTGCGATTTCGTGATACCAGACATCGTGCTTGTCATTCCAGTCAATACTGCCATTGGTATGCTGAATGACCAGCACAGTATGAACATTAGGACACTGTGCAACAGCTTTGTCGGCATTGCATTTTAAGGGTACATTTTTACCACCGCGTACGCCTTCATCTGCTGTGATAACAATCTGGCAGTCGGAATCAAGAATACGGTCTTTTAGAGCTTCCGGTGAGAAACCGCCAAAAACTACTGAATGAATGGCACCAATTCTTGCACAGGCCAGCATGGCATAAGCGGCTTCCGGGATCATGGGCATATAGATACAGATCCGGTCGCCTTTTTTGGCACCGCGGGCTTTCAGGACATTGGCAAATCGATTGACGTTATCGGAAAGCTGCTGATAGCTTATGTGTTCTGATTTATTTGGGTCATCACTTTCCCAGATAATGGCAGTCTGATCGGCACGTTCAGGCAGGTGACGGTCAATACAGTTATAAGTGACATTCAGTTTAGCCCCTTCAAACCATTTGATACTGACGTCAACGGCACCAAAATGCCAGTTACTGACCTTGTCCCATTCTTTGTCAAAACTCAGAAATTCCTTTGCCATATCACCCCAGAAGGTATCGGGATCATCAATGGACTGCTGATACATGCTGTTATATTTTTCTTCGTTAATCCAGGCATTTTCTGCAACTGCGGGTGGAATCGGATAGATCTTATCTTCTGCCATTAGGTTGTTCTCCGCTTTAATGAGTGAGATTTTGTCCAAAAT
>JBHNNM010000426.1:0-2370 GCA_048563625.1 Gammaproteobacteria bacterium
CAAGTAGGAAATTTCACTGTACTTTTTCAAAATATCACAGAGCAGTGACAGCTAAGCAAAGAAAATTGCATACACATGGCCAAGACATTGCAGACTGCACTTGCATCAGCCTTTAAAAAAAATATTTTTTTGCCCACAGCTTTTTGGTCACCAGTGGAAAGTGTGTCACAATTATTATTTTAATCCCTAAATTGTTACATTTTCAGAACTGTTTATTGCTTACTATGCAGGGTACCTGCCTGAAAACTGAACGGTACACACAAAACTTTATGTTAATAGTTTTCACGTTTGATCCAGGTTAGGTGGCATAAATTCCATTTGGCCCAAAGAACGCAGCATGCAGTCAGAATTCCCTTGACTCCAGTTGACTGCTGCACCCATGCCATGTGCCCTGGACCAGGCAGTAGTGGTCCATGATCCCCTTCACAGACGAGTCTCCTGCTTCACTGTTCCTTTCAGTGATGGCAGGAGATGCATCTGTCTTAGGTTCTGAGAATGCATCATTGGATACACTGTTCAGATTTGGCTCCTGTCAATCTTTGGACAACGAGTAGCTAAAAACTACCCCACCCCTGTTGATGTGTACCAGCTCACCCATGTCCTGCAGCAGGTGTGGCAGAGTAAACTCTTCAGATCCTCATCCTCTCCACGAGTCAGTGCTGCATAAAATGTCTTTCAGATAATGGCAGCCATACCTGCTGTGGTCTGCCATGAACAGGAGTCACATCTGTGACTTTAAAAAAGAAGGGTGGAGTCATTTTAGAGCACACGTCTCTTTTGTTGTTACTTGAAATCAAATGAGTCCTGTATAAATTGTTGCTAAGTGATTGAAATAAATGTGTCGTTTTCAATATTACCAATGGCTTTTGTTTGTATATTTCAGCTCAGTGTTCATGTGACCCTTAATTTTTTGGTAACAAATCACCATGCTTGTCATCACAAGCAATTTAACATTTTAAGCAGGTTTCTGTACTGAGTGCCTGCAGAATATAAATAGGCACCCAAACATGACTGTGTTATTGTCACCAGTTTATTAGTCATATATATGCATGTGATTTGACAAATTGTGTTTTTATTTTTTTGCGAAAAACATCTCGGAAAACCCTCATGGAAGTAAATTTTGCAGTTGCATGTAAGTGAATGTAAATGCTAATATTGCTTGTGTTTGCTATTGATTGCATTTTGTGTAGAACTGTGAGCCTATATATATATATATATATATATGTATGTTTTGTAGTGTGTTTTGGTTATATATGTTTTTTAGTGGGTTTTGGTAATTGTGTTTTGACCTGGTGTAGAGTAAGCATGACTGTGATTCATCCAGAGGTGACCTAGCTGGTGCGGCTGACAGAACATAAAAATTGAAGAACTAGCTAACAAGTGGTTCTGTTGTTTTTAGTGTTGTGTAGGGTTCCTTTTTCTTTTGAGTGCTTCTTTTTGGTTGGGTAGTGTTTGGATTTTAATATCCTGTAAGCCACACCAGATCACCTCAGGACAAATCACACTTTCACAAGTTGTGTGTACCAGCTCAAAACTTGAGTCACTAAATTATAAGTAAAAAGCTGGATCACAATATTCTGGACACAACACAGTCAACAGCAAACACACAGCACTTCACACAGGAATCTGCTTCAGTTAGTCATGACGATTAGCAGTGTTACCTGTTTTGTTCCGTGGGTCAATAGGGGAAACTGCATTAACCACAACTAATGCAGTTTAAAATGTAGGCAGTAGAGAACGAAAGTGTAGGTAAATGAACCAGTAAGGTAGAAATTAGGACCAGCAAGAAATTACAGGCAGCAGGTGAAGCATGTGTGGCTGTATTCTGACCTACTCCCAGCTTTAAAAGGAAAACATTCACAGCTCTGTGTTCTCAACAGAGGGGCCCTAATTTCTGCATCTGCATTACTCCCACTGCAGGGGTTCTTTTGAGGGACTTCTCCTGCCTAATTTTCTTTTACTAGTTTTATATTTGTTTTTTATTCCAGTTTCTGTACAAGCTAAAGCAATGATGATTACAACTAAACCTAAACAGAGATAAGCATATAGAAACCATAGACATAACAAACATGCATGTTTTAGGGAAAAATAAACAGGAAGAAAAAAGAAAAGTAAAATATCCATCTATTCTTAATAGTAGTAGTTAAGTACTGTTCTTTTTAACACTTAGTGTGGTTTGGTTCTTTTCAGTTCTTTCTAGTGATTTTGCTTCAGGTCTTCTTCCACCCTTGTCTTCTTAATAATTAAAGTGATTTTGTTCTTCATAACACTTTGTGTAACTCCTTTTTATGTTTTTTGTCTTTTTAAATTTTTTTTTTTTTTTTAAGACTGTGTTCCACTCAGCTTTTTCACTTTTGGGGTTCTGTTCTC
>JBHNNM010000427.1:0-2362 GCA_048563625.1 Gammaproteobacteria bacterium
CAAAACTAATGGGACGCAATCTTGGGCTTTCTACCCTGGTGGTGTTTTTGTCTTTAGTGTTCTGGGGCTGGCTGTTAGGGCCTGTGGGTATGTTTTTGTCTGTACCGTTAACTATGACACTAAAAATTATTATGGATAATAATGACAACACCCGCTGGATTGCTATTCTATTAAGCAATGATGCAGAAATAGAACAGGCATAAGCGACTATACATAAACAACGACCATGATGGAAAAACTTTTACAAACCGCCGGAACCATTATCTCAGGCAAGGAACAGCAGCTGAAACTGGCTATTGCCTGTCTGCTGGGCCGTGGTCATTTGCTGATTGAAGATTTACCAGGTATGGGCAAAACCACCCGGGCTCATCTGCTGGCCCGCCTGTTTGATTTACAGTATTCCCGCATTCAGTTTACCAGTGACATGCTGCCGGCCGATATTATCGGCATTTCCATATTTGATAAAAACACCTCGGAATTTCGCTTTCATCCCGCGCCGGTATTCAGTCAACTGGTACTGGCCGATGAAATAAACCGGGCCACTGCCAAAACCCAGAGTGCGCTGCTGGAGGCCATGGAAGAAAAACAGATCACTATGGATGGTAATACCTATCCACTGGAAGAACCTTTTTTTGTCATTGCCACCCAGAATCCCCATACCCAGATGGGCACCTTTCCCCTGCCTGAATCCCAGCTGGATCAGTTTTTAATGCGTATCAGCCTGGGTTACCTGGATCGTAATACAGAACGGGATATTTTAAGCGGCGCCGACCGGCGGGAATTACTTAAAACCATTAAGCCGGTATTTAATACCAAACAGTTACTGACGATGCAGACTCAGATCCGTCAGGTACATGTTTCCTCTGCCCTGCTGGATTATGTCTAGGATATTCTGGATTTTTCCAGGCACAGCACACACTTTTTAACCGGCCTGTCGCCTCGTGCCGGCCTGGCCCTGTTACGTTCTGCCCAGGCCTGGGCGTTTATTCATCACCGGGAAATGGTAATACCGGACGATATTAAAGCCGTACTGGCCTCAGTCATACTGCATCGCCTGGTTGCCAATTCTGATCAAAACAGCAGCGAACAACAGATTATGACCCTGTTTAATGAAATCCCGATCCCCTGATGCCTTATAGCCTGATTTAATTTTGCTGGACGTTCTTAATGGATATAGTAAACAAACTCCAAAGGCTGTTACTTAAACGTATCCATCCCTAGGACAGTTTTACCCTGAAATCCCGCAATATTTATATCTTCCCACCCGGGAAGGTTTTATTTTTGCCCTGCTGATCCTAGTTATGCTGGCCGCCGCTATTAATTTTAATAATTCCCTGATTTTCTTTTTTACCTTTCTTATGGCTTCCGTGGCGGTTATTTCCATGTATATGACTCAGCAGAATCTGCTGGGTCTGCAGTTTTCCATTGGACATGTCAGCCCGGTTTTTCTGTTTCAGCCTGTGGTTATTCCTTTAAATATCAGCACGTCCAGGACACATTATTCCATTGCAGTTTCGCTACATAATAATAAAGATGCTCCTGCTGTATATACTGATGTTAAAGAACATGAAGTTTCAACTGTTCATTTAAACTCTGCTACGCACAAACGCGGTTACATTAAATTAAAACCGCTGGTGATCGCCAGCCGTTTTCCCTTAGGTCTGTTTCGGGCCTGGGCCAATATTGAATTAACCCAGGACGGTATTGTGTATCCGGCTCCTGAAGAGGTACACAACTTTGTTCCGCATCAGGGCGGTGAAAGTGAAGGGAGTAATCCCTATGGCAGGGGCATGGAACATTTCAGCGGTTTTAAAGACTATCAACAGGGTGAACCCTTAAGTCATATTCACTGGAAAGCTTATGCAAAAGAACAGGGCCTGCTCAGTAAAACTTTTTCCGGCAGCAGTCACCGGGATTTCTGGCTTAACTGGTCCGAGTTATCCGGCCATACTGAACAGAAACTCAGTCAGTTATGCCGTTTAATTATTGATGCTGAACAAAACGGTGATCGTTACGGCCTGATACTGCCTGGAAAAACCATAAATATCGGCACAGGTCAAAAGCATTACCATAACTGCCTTAAGGCATTAGCTCTTTATGGCTGAAAGCTTTTTGTTAGCTGTTGGCTATTTATTGGCTGATGGCTCTGTATTGGCTGACGGCTCAAATTTTAAGAAATACTGAGTAAAAGACCATTGATTAAATCTTTTTCTATAAAAGCCTCATAGGTATGTCTTTAATGATTTTATCATTTCGTTTCAATGATTTACCCATCAGGATGAAATTCCATAATTAGGTTCTACACCAAACAGATAAAGTCCAGTAGACTTATCCCGTTCAGGATGGGCTCTGCCAGCATTTT
>JBHNNM010000428.1:0-608 GCA_048563625.1 Gammaproteobacteria bacterium
TTCTTACGGTGAATCACCGCGGACCCCTCCCCTTGAGGGAACTTCACTCCACCGACGACACAATAGTGTGGAGAGACCCTGGGGGATCTTGAGCCTGTTTACGACCTGTTTTGAATTACGAGTGAATTCACCCTTCCAGAGGCTGTTGGTGACACAAACATAATTATATGTATTTGCCATCTTTCTGAAGTGGGTCGTTTTTCTTACGGTGAATCACCGCGGACCCCTCCCCTTGAGGGAACTTCACTCCACCGACGACACAATAGTGTGGAGAGACCCTGGGGGATCTTGAGCCTGTTTACGACCCGTTTCCGATTACGAGTGAATTCCCCCTTCCAGAGGCTGTAGGTGACACAGACATACACGTATGTGGCGTCTTTGTGAAGCAGGTCGTTTTTCTTACGGTGTATCACCGCGGACCCCTCCCCTTGAGGGAACTTCACTCCACCGACGACACAATAGATATAGTGTGGAGAGACCCTGGGGGATCTTGAGCCTGTTTACGACCCGTTTCCGATTACGAGTGAATTCACCCTTTCAGAGACTGTGGCACAGGCATACGTGTATGTGGCGTCTTTGTAAAGCAGGTCGTTTTTCTTACGGTGAAT
>JBHNNM010000428.1:708-2334 GCA_048563625.1 Gammaproteobacteria bacterium
CACCGTGGACCCCTCCCCTTGAGGGAACTTCACTCCACCGGTGAAACAATAGTGTGGAGAGACCCTGGGGGATCTTGAGCCTGTTTACGACCCGTTTCCGATTACGAGTGAATTCACCCTTTCAGAGGCTGTGGCACAGGCATACATGTATGTGGCGTCTTTGTAAAGCAGGTCGTTTTTCTTACGGTGAATCACCGTGGACCCCTCCCCTTGAGGGAACTTCACTCCACCGGTGAAACAATAGTGTGGAGAGACCCTGGGGGATCTTGAGCCTGTTTACGACCCGTTTCCGATTACGAGTGAATTCACCCTTCCAGAGGCCGTTGGTGACACAAACATAATTATATGTATTTGCCATCTTTCTGAAGTGGGTCGTTTTTCTTACGGTGAATCACCGAGGACCCCTCCCCTTGAGGGAACTTCACTCCACCGACGAAACGATAGTGTGGAGAGACCCTGGGGGATCTTGAGCCTGTTTACGACCTTTTCACGATTACGAGTGATTTCAGCCTGCCAGAGGCTGTAGGTGACACATACATATAGGGTCTTTGTGGAGCAAGCCACATGCAGCAGTTCGTTTTTCCTACCATGGATCAGCGCGGGGAGGGAGGGGTGGGGGTACCCATCTATTTCAGATTACCAGTGGCTGTCACACAAGCACATGGCCTACAAGTGAATTAATTAATGATCATGTCCTCGGCAACAACACATGAACATGTGGATTAAGAAGCATATTAAAACACAACGCTTGAGGCTATATCATGTCACTTTAAGATGACAACCCGACTACATCAGCCTCAGAAATCTAAAGTAAATTGGTCTTAGGGGGGTTTGAAATGTACATCTTAGCCTTATTCCAGTATGGCTGCCCAGGAGTGTTCTGTTGCTTTCCACTGGCGCCAAAAATCAAGTCTGGATCCATTTTCAAGGAGATGCTAATGCATACACAAGAGGTTCTATAGGGTTTAGGGACTGGTTTCCAACGCTCAGTACTAAGCGCAAAAATCAAAGGTCTTTCTCTTTTAAAGCCCACTGTGCCTGGAAGAAACTGCCCTAACACTGCCAAACTTTTACAGCAGCCAGTTTAAAATATGCCTTCCAAAACCTGCCTCTCTGCATGCGCATATATCTGGGAGCTCTGGTGGAATAGACAGATAATCAGTAAGCGCGGGAAGCAAGTCAGATCGAAAAAACATCAATGAATAAAAGCAAATCGTTCAATAAAATAATTCTCATCTTGCTTTTCTCTCTCTCTCTCTCTCTCTCTCTCTCTCTCTCTCTCTCTCTGTCTCTCTCTCTCTCTCTCTCTCTCTCTCTCTCTCTCTCTCTCTTTTTCGTCTTCCTTCCCCCCCTTTCTTTTTTCCTCAGATGTTCATGCGCCTTGCGCTCATTATAAGGAGAAGAAGAGACAAGTATGCATTATTTTAAATAAATTTGTTGTTGTTGTTGTTCATTTGGCTTTGGCTGCTTTGCTCAAACAGGATGGCGTCCGCTTTTTTTTCTTTCTTTTTTTTCTCTCTCTCTTTTTCGTCGTATTTCTCTTTGCATAGGTTCATGCGCCTGGCACTCATCATAAGGAGAGGAACAGACAAATATGCATTCTTATTATTATAAATAAATTTGTTT
>JBHNNM010000429.1:0-2331 GCA_048563625.1 Gammaproteobacteria bacterium
TGATGATATCGTTATCGCGGACATTGCAGGTCAGGCCCCAGACATCTTTCTCCACGGTCCAGTGTCTGCGCACAAGAATGGCATTGTAAAGACATTCACTCACACATCCATTCCCATACACCCATGCACACTCATAAAATAAGGCAAAAAAACAAAACGCAACAACAGCAAAATACTCAACTCACCAAACATGACGCCTTCGATTACTGCTCCTCTTCCTGTCCAGTGTGCTGGTGGGCG
Organism: Gammaproteobacteria bacterium; assembly: GCA_048563625.1. GTDB lineage: Bacteria > Pseudomonadota > Gammaproteobacteria > GRL18 > GRL18 > JANELJ01. Next base: position 241 of record JBHNNM010000429.1, read on the forward strand.
ACTTTCAGGAAGCTTGGCACTTGCTCCACTTCGGAGGCCTTGTCGCCTAGGACAGTTCTAACAGAAAACATTTGTGAAAGTGTTCAAGTAATACACCAAGGTAGTCCGACACAAACAAAAAGCTCAACTCACCAAACATGATGCCTTTGTTTCCTGGTCCTCTTCAATGTGGCGGTGGGCGACGGCCGGGAAGCTTGGCAGATGCTGCTGAGGCCTGTTCCACGTCGAAGGACTTCTCGCCTAGGACAGTACTGACAAAAAACATTTGTAGATGTGTTCAACACATAGTGCAACATTTCCCGACAACAATGCCCTTTCTAACAGCCTCCACAATAACCCTTTCCTGGATGGCTTCAACAGCTCCCCAGGCTGACTCCTGGTGACTCGGACACGTGGAGCCTGATGATGTCGTTATCGCGGACATTGCAGGTCAGGCCCAAGACATCTTTCTCCACGGTCCAGAGTCTGCGCACAAGAATGGCATTGTAAAGACATTCAATCACACATCCATTCCCATACACCCATGCATACTCCTAAAATAAGGCAAAAAACAACAACACAACAACAGCAAAATGCTCAAATCACCAAACATGACGCCTTCGATTACTGCTCCTCTTCCTGTCCAGTATGCTGGCGGGCGACTTTCAGAAAGCTTTGCACTTGCTCCACTTCGGAGGCCTTGTCGCCTAGGACAGTTCTAACAGAAAACATTTGTAAAAGTGTTGAAGTAATACACCAACATAGTCCGGCACAAACAAAAAGCTCAACTCACCAAACATGATGCCTTTGTTTCCTGGTCCTCTTCAATGTGGCGGTGGGCGACGGCCGGGAAGCTTGGCAGATGCTGCTGAGGGCTGATCCACGTCGAGGGACTTCTCGCCTAAGACAGTACTGACAAAAAACATTTGCAGATGTGTTCAACACATAATGCAACATTTCCCGACAACAATGCCCTTTCTAACATCCTCCACAATAAACCTTTCCTGGATGGCTTCAACAGCTCCCCAGGCTGACTCCTAGTGACTCGGACACGTGGAGCCTGATGATGTCGTTATCGCGGACATTGCAGGTCAGGCGCTAGACATCTTTCTCCACGGTCCAGAGTCTGCGCACAAGAATGGCATTGTAAAGACATTCACTCACACATCCATTCCCATACACCCATGCACACTCCTAAAATAAGGCAAAAAAACAACAACAGCAAAATGCTCAACTCACCAAACATGACGCCTTCGATTACTGCTCCTCTTCCTGTCCAGTGTGCTGGTGGGCGACTGTCAGGAAGCTTGGCACTTGCTCCACTTCGGAGGCCTTGTCGCCTAGGACAGTTCTAACAGAAAACATTTGTGAATGTGTTCCAGAAATACACCAACATAGTCCGGCACAAACAAAAAGCTCAACTCACCAAATATGATGCCTTTGTTTCCTGCTCCTCTTCAATGTGGCGGTGGGCGACGGCCGGGAAGCTTGGCAGATGCTGCTGAGGCCTGTTCCACGTCGAAGGACTTCTCGCCTAGGACAGTACTGACAAAAAACATTTGTAGTTGTGTTCAACACATAATGCAACATTTCCCGACAACAATGCCCTTTTTAACAGCCTCCACAATAACCCTTTCCTGGATGGCTTCAACAGCTCCCCAGTCTGACTCCTGGTGACTCGGAGACGTGGATCCTCATGATGTCGTTATCGCGGACATTGCAGGTCAGGCCCTAGACATCTTTCTCCACGGTCCAGAGTCTGCGCACAAGAATGACATTGTAAAGACATTCACTCACACATCCATTCCCATACACCAATGCACACTCCTAAAATAAGGCAAAAAAACAAAACACAACAACAGCGAAATACTCAACTCACCGAACATGACGCCTTCAATTACTGCTCCTCTTCCTGTCCAGTGTGCTGGTGGGCGACTTTCAGGAAGCTTGGCACTTGCTCCACTTCGGAGGCCTTGTCGCCTAGGACAGTTCTAACAGAAAACATTTGTGAAAGTGTTCAAGTAATACACCAAGATAATCCGGCACACACAACAAGCTCAACTCACCAAACATGATGCCTTTGTTTCCTGGTCCTCTTCTATGTAGCGGTGG
>JBHNNM010000430.1:0-2327 GCA_048563625.1 Gammaproteobacteria bacterium
AGTCGAAGAGAAATTCCGCCTCCATGGTGAGCAAATACCTGGAAAAGGCAGGGGGTCAAGGAGGAGTCCTGAAAGGAAGCTCCTTGATAGCCTGACTTTGGAAGGTAGGCTGTTCACTATGAAGGTGGTATTTCAGGTTTGTTCATTTAACCACTGCTGACTTAAACCACCGCAATGAGCGTTTACACAGTTATTTTTACACCCTCCGGAACTACTACAAATTAGCCCTTCTTCTTGACTTTTATCTTATCTTCTGGCGATGCCTGCTTAGCAGTCAGAGTAAACTGACTATACCCATCATCCGACTTGGCACCCGCGTTCTTTTTAGTCTGTATCACTTTTAATGCTGGAGCTTTCAGCCATTCCGCCCGTTCTATATTACGCATATAGGCCGATACCCGTGCATTGGATTGAGCCAGACCATTAAATGTCAGTGCCTTATCCTTCTGAGCAAACTTGGTTAAATGCACACCTTACGGTATCACCTTAACCATTTCATCCAGCATATGAACACTGTCTGAACGATTACCCTGTAATTGCTGAATCACTTTCATCCGTGCCAGCAGGTCTGCTTTTTTCTTTTCTAACTGCTTGATTTCTGCAATAGCCTTTTCAACTTTCTTGATTTCAGATTTAATATAGTTGTTTCTGGATTCCTGGTAATTAATCATGGCACCCAGTTGCATCTGTACCGCAAAGATAACACCGGCTCCAAACAATGCAGCACCGGCAAGCATAACGTAAAACTGCTGCTCAATCTGTTTGCGTTTTTCTTCACGCCAATTTAATAGGTTAATTCTGGCCATTAATCAAAACTCCTTAAAGCACGTCCGCAGGCGATCATCATTGCCGGTGCATCATTGCCAAGCACCTGAGCCTTGATTTTTGATGACAGAGACATATTCGAAAAGGGGTTTGCAATGGAGGTGGTAATACTGAGTCGTTCTTCTATCATTTGATCAATATCGGCAATGGAGGCGCTGCCGCCTGGAAGTACTATATGGTCAACAGAACTAAACTGACTGGAAGAAAAGAAAAACTGCAGGGAGCGGCTGATTTGCTGTGTCATCGCTTCTTTAAACGGATCCAGTACTTCCGGCAGATAGGTATCTGGCAGACCGCCCTGCTTTTTGGCCATACCGGCTTCTTCATAGGACAAGCCATATCGACGCTGAATTTCTTCAGTTAACTGCTTAGCGCCAAAAACGGCTTCACGGGTATACATGGTTTTTCGATCGTGCAGCACACTTAAGGTAGTCATGGTAGCACCGACATCAAATACGGCCACTGTCATATCTTCTGCACCATTGGGTAGTTGCGGTGCAATCAGGGAGAAAGCATTTTCCATGGCATAGGCTTCAACATCGATAACCTTTGCCACCAGACCGCCCAGTTCTGCGGCAGCGACGCGGACATCCACGTTTTCACTTCTTGATGCCGCCAATAGTACATCCATATGTTCGGGGAAGTTTCACTGGATCCCTGAACTTCAAAATCAAGGTTGACCTCATCCAGTGAATAAGGAATATACTGGTCTGCCTCAATCATAATCTGGCTTTCCAGTTCTTCTTCTGTCAGATCAGCCGGCATCTGTACAATTTTGGTAATAACAGCAGAACCTGCCACGGCAAGAGCCGCATTTTTCTGACGTGTACCTGAGCGTTTAACCGCCTTTCTAATGGCTTCACCTACAGCATCCGCATCGAAGATATTTTTTCCGCCACGGAATTAGGCGGTAAAGGTTCAACAGCGTATGATTCAACTCTGTATTTCTGACCGCTTTTGGATAGTTCCAGTAATTTCACGGCCGAAGAGCTGATATCAACCCCCAGCAGATTTTGTGCTTTAGTTCCGAATAATTGTGCAAACGCCAAAACTAAATCCTTCTAATTATTATCATTTTCTATTAATACTGACTTTTATATACGCAGATTGTTGGTAAGCCTTCCTGATACACACTGCAGTCACTAACACAGAGCTACCTGGAAAACCTGTACATCTGTTTTAAAACCGATATAAACCAGCTTAAGATTTCTGATACTTCAAGCGCTTACAAAACAATCATAATAGATTAGATGAGTTTTGCAAGTTTACTTTTAAGTTCTTGTTAAATTATTTATAAATAATTTATAAATAATGCTCAGTTTCGGGGGTAAAAAAGCCTTTTAAAGGTTTTTTTACAACTTAGATTCAACTCATAAGTGCTACTTAACCAGGTTGTATTTATGATATTTACTGAATATCGCCGGTTCATGTAATACCTGTGGCGACCTTCGCTACGCTCGGTTCACCACAGGTATTACATGAACCGGCGATGCGCGCCGATG
>JBHNNM010000431.1:0-2310 GCA_048563625.1 Gammaproteobacteria bacterium
ATAGAAACATTAACTGATGGGAAATCAGTCTGGGCTGAAAAAAATTTAGCTCAGGTTTAATCTGACAGACACCTTCAAAACGGGAGGACTGTCAGATCAGGTCGGAACTACTACAGATAATTAAGTCTCGAACCAGATCAGGATTCGGTCCTTTCTCTACTTTGACACCAATATATGGGAAAGACTTTAATTCATTTATGCCTTTCTTTATTGATTGTGCTATTCGTTTTGCGGTCTGAGGATTCTTTATTTCAATAAACTCTCTTAGGCGAATTAAGTCATTGATTGATTCTGGTGAATAAGACAGCTTCATATTTTTGGAGGTTTAATTTCATTTTCAGAACCCCAACTATCAAGCCAGTCATTAACAGCTTGCTCATCAACCGACTTGCCTGATTTGACAGAATCAATGGCCTCTATTGTTTCTGACCATCTCTTTTCATCAATAGCCCTACGTTCCAGAAACTCTTTAACCGCCTGATTAATAAGATAGTTTTTACTTCTATCTAGCTTTTTAGACAAATTTTCAAGCGGTCTTTCTATTTCAGGTTGTAGTCTTACACTTGTTACACCCATCATGATACCTACATTTAAATACTTTGTAATACATTGTAGTCATTCGAAGTGACGATTTCAATAAGTATAAAACTATGGTTACCGGGCATTGTTAATGCTCCCTGGTTTCCATAAACTCAATTTCAGGCCAGCGCTCCATAGTCAGGTTCAGATTAACCCGGGTCGGTGCAATATAGGTTAAATCCCCGGCACCGTCCAGCGCAAGATTATCACTGAGTTTCTTTTTAAATTCTTCCAGTTTATTCTCATCTTCACAGGCTACCCATCGGGCAGTCTGGACATTGACAGGCTCAAAATCACAGTCCACCTTGTACTCCGTTTTAAGACGTTCCTTGACCACATCAAACTGCAGAATACCCACGGCACCCAGGATGAGGTCATTATTATTAAATGCCTTAAATAACTGGGTAGCACCTTCTTCACTGAGCTGTTCCAGCCCTTTTAATAAGGATTTCATACGCATGGGATCTCTGAGCCGGGCACGGCGAAACAATTCGGGGGCAAAGTTGGGGATACCGGTAAACTTAAGTTCCTCACCCTGAGTAAAGGTATCACCGATACGGATAGTGCCGTGATTATGCAGGCCGATAATATCACCGGAATAAGCCGTTTCTACATGGGAGCGATCCTGGGCCATAAAGGTAATGGCATTGGCTACCTGGACATCCTTACCAATACGCACATGACGCATTTTCATGCCCCTTTCGTATTTCCCCGAACAGATCCGCATAAAGGCGACCCGGTCACGATGCTGGGGATCCATATTGGCCTGGATTTTAAATACAAAGCCGGTCATTTTATCTTCTGCAGCATCAACAACTCGGGTTAAAGTGGCACGATTCTGCGGGGGTGGTGCATAATCAACAAAAGCATCCAGCATTTCATCCACACCAAAGTTATTAATGGCCGAGCCAAAAAATACCGGGGTTAATTCACCGGCCAGAAACAGCTCCAGATCAAATTCATTACTGGCACCGCGAACCAGTTCCACTTCTTCACGAAGTTCTTCGGCCTGATCGCCAATCAGTTCATCCAGACGGGGGTTATCAAGCCCATCAATGACTTCACCGTACTGGATCTTGCCTCCATGAGTTGAAGAAAACATGTGAATCTTGTCGTTATAAAGATGGTAAACCCCTTTAAAACGTTTACCCATACCTATAGGCCAGGTGATAGGGGCACAGGCAATTTTAAGAACCTCTTCTACTTCATCCATTAAATCAATGGGATCACGCCCTTCCCTGTCCAGTTTGTTAATAAAGGTCAGAATCGGCGTATCACGCAGGCGGCAGACTTCCATTAATTTAACAGTACGCTGTTCCACGCCCTTGGCCACATCAATAACCATTAGAGCAGAATCCACAGCGGTCAGGGTACGGTAGGTATCTTCAGAGAAATCTTCATGTCCCGGCGTATCAAGCAGGTTGATAATGCATTCTTTATAGGGAAACTGCATAACAGAGGAAGTAACGGAGATGCCTCGTTCCTTTTCCATATCCATCCAGTCTGAGGTGGCATGACGTGCCGCCTTTCGTCCTTTAACCGTACCGGCCATCTGAATAGCACCACCATACAGGAGCAGCTTTTCAGTCAAGGTTGTTTTACCCGCATCGGGGTGAGAGATGATAGCAAAGGTCCTTCGCTTATTGATTTCATTAATAAAATCTTGGTTTGCCATGTATAAATTCTTTTAGTTTGTACACGGATTTGTACACACTTTTGGAAGTACTCTCT
>JBHNNM010000432.1:0-2292 GCA_048563625.1 Gammaproteobacteria bacterium
AAAAAAAAGGGATTTTGCTTAGGTCTTTGTCTACCCAGATATTCTTCTCAGTGGTTTTGCTCTGTTTAGTACTTAGTTTGAGTGCTTTCTGTTATGAGCACTTCTTTTAGGGATTTTGCTGCAGTCTTCTTTCACCAGGCTGTCTGTCCTTAGTGACTCTGTTGTTCTTTTTTTTTTAACCACTTTTCTAGGACTCCTTCGCGTTAGAGTGTTCTTTTGTTCCCTTTGGCCATTTTGACTCAGTTCTTCTACAGTTTTGTTTGTTCTGTTTACGCTGTTGTAGGGCTCCTTTTCCTCACCTGAGTGCACCTTTTTGACGCTCATCTCCTAGGCCAAGCGCTTTTATTTTTAGTGTGGTCGTCTTTTGGGTAGTTTGCAGAGCTCGGATCCATTCACTTCTTAGCTTTTTCAGCTAGGGCTTATTTAGATCTCAGATCCATTTCTTTTCTTCCGCTTTCATTTCTGTGCCCATTTTTCACTCAGTTCTTGTTTTTGTTCTGCTCTGTTCAGGTTGTTCTAGGGCTCCCTTCTCTAGATTGAATGTGACTTTTTTACACTTTTCTCCTGGGCCAGTTTCTACCCAGCTCGTGTCTTAATGGACAGTTTTCAGAGTAGACTGCAGAGGAAAGAAGCTCTTCACATAAAAAACAAAAGCCACCACGGTATGTGCAAGACTTAAAAAAAGAAGTCAGATCGGGATGTGTAAGAGAAACTCTCCGCATAAAAGGAAGCCAGCATGGGATGTGTAAGAGAAACCACATAAACACAAAGTCATCATGGGATGTGTAAGAGAAACTCCCCAGCTAGTACGGTATGTGTAAGAGAAACTCCCATGATAAAAATAAAGCCAGCATGGGATGTATAAGAGAAACTCCCCCGATAAAGAAAAGGAACCAGTACGGCAGGTGTAAGAGAAATTTTCCAGAAAGAAAAAAGAAAAAAGAAAGAAAAAAAGAAGAAAAAAAGCTGAAGAAGGCAGCACGGGAAGTAGAAGAGAATCTCCTTGCCTAAAAATCAATACAGCACGGGATGTGTCAGAGAAACTCCCCACATAAAAACAAAATCTGCATGGGATGTGTAAGAGAATATCCCCAAATAAAAGGAAGACAGCTCAGGATGTGTAAGACAAACTCCCCAGATATAAACGAAGCCAGCATGGGATGTGTAAGAGAAACTCCCCACAGAAAAGGAAAGCCAGCATGGGATGTGTGTGTAAAACTTCCCAGATAAAGACGAAGCCAGCATGGGATGTGTAAGAAAAACTTCCCCGATGAAAAAAAAAAAGAAGAAACCAGTACGGGATGTTTAAGACAAACTTCCCAGATAAAACTGAAGGCAACACGGGATGTGTAAGAGAAACTCCCCACATAAAAACAAAATCAGCATGGGATGTGTAAGAGAATATCCCCAAATAAACCGAAGACAGCTCAGGATGTGTAAGAGAAACTCCCCAGATATAAACGAAGCCAGCATGGGATGTGTAAGAGAAACTCCCCACAGAAAAGGAAAGCCAGCATGGGATGTGTAAGAGAAACTCCCAAGATAAAAATGAAGACAGCATGAGATGTGTAAGAGAAACTCCCCACAGAAAAGGAAAGCCAGCATGGGATGTGTAAGAGAAACTCCTAAGATAAAAATGAAAACAGCATGGGAAGTCTAAGAGAAACTCCCCAGATAAATGGGAAACCATCACGGGATGTCTAAGAGCAACTCCCAAGATAAAAATGAAGACAGCATGGGATGTGTAAGAGAAACTCGGCAGATAAATTGGAAACCAGCACGGGATGTGTAAGAGAAACTCCCCAGGTAAAAATGAAGACAGCATGGGATGTGTAAGAGAAACTCCCCAGATAAAGACGAAGCCAGCTTGGGATGTGTAAGAAAAACTTCCCCGATAAAAAAAAGAAAACAGTACGGGATGTTTAAGACAAACTTTCCAGATAAAACTAAAGGCAACACGGGATGTGTAAGAGAAACTTCCCAGATAAAGACAAAGTCAGCATGGGATATGTAAGAGAATCTCCCCACAGAAAAGGAAAGCCAGCATGGGATGTGTAAGAGAAACTCCCCGGATAAAAAACGAAGTCAGCATGGGATGTGTAAGAGAAACTCCCCACAGAAAAGGAAAGCCAGCATGGGATGTGTAAGAGAAACTCCCCAGATAAAAATGAAGACAGCAATGGATGTGTAAGAGAAACTCCCCACAGTAAAGGAAAGCCAGGATGGGATGTGTAAGAGAAACTCCCAAGATAAAACTGAAAACAGCATGGGATGTGTAAGAGAAACTCCCCA
>JBHNNM010000433.1:0-2282 GCA_048563625.1 Gammaproteobacteria bacterium
CTTTACAGTGTTTCTTCTTTGTAGCCAGTATGTTCCATTCAGGGACTTTTCTTGTGCCTTCTGCCCAGTTACTGTTTGTTTAGTAGTTTTGGGGGCTCCTTTCTTTTTAGAAATGTCTTGTATTTTTTCTTCTTTTTGATGTCTTCTTCTTACCAGTTCTTTGTCTTAATGGTTTTGTTTGTTTGCCTGCAGTGGCATACTGGGGTGCAGAAATTAAGGTCCCCTATTTTTGAGAACCCAGAGCTGTGAAATTGTCTCCCTTTAAAGTGGAGTAGGTCAAAGTATAGCTATGCATGCTTCTCCGACTGCCAGGAAGGTTTCCATAGTTTTGTCTGATAATATCTGTCTTCCCAGTCCACTCACCCTGTTTTCCAAAATTGTTTCACCTTACTTCTTCAAAAAAATGTAGAAAAGTCTCAGGGCAGTGACAGATAATGAAAAGTAGGTTACACTTACAGGCATGATCAAAACATTACAGATTGATTGCATGTGCATCAGCCTTTTACTCACAGCTTGTTTGGTTGTGGGTAAAAACATGTTGTATTCGGTAAAAAATTTAAAAAATCCTGAATTATTTTATTTTTAAAACTGTTTTTGCCAACAGTTTCTTTTCTCATTTTAAGGAACCTGCCTTAAAAGTGCACCAAATGACTTTTATCTAATGGTGGCAATAATATATTCCCACTACTGACAGCTATGAATGCGAGTCACATCGGTGACTTTTGAAAAGAAGGGTGGAGTCATTTTAGAGTGCATGTCTATTTTGTTGTTTTAAATCAAATGAATTCTGTATGAAATTGTTGCTAATTGATTGAAACAAATTGCCTTTTTCACAATTGTCAATGGATTTATTTTTCATTTTTCAGTGCAGTGATGCTTAACATGACACTTAACTACTTGTGACTAGTGTAGGTCACACTACTTGTCATAACAAGCTGTCCAATATAACTGAGTGCCTGTGGAATATAAATATTGGCTCCCAGATGTGTTGTGTGTCATAACAGTGAATTAGACATATATATATACTTGTGATTTGATTGTTTTAATTTTGTACTGAAATGATCCGCAGTAGAGAACACACATGTTTATACCTTTCTTAATTGTAAATAAGTGAAATGTAAATGCTGATGCTAGTTATGTTTGCTGTCGGTTGTGTTGTGTCTAGAATTGTGGGCTGCCTTTTCTTTCTTTCTTTTTTAACTTGTGTTTAGATGACTTATTGTTTTGCCCTGGTATAAAGTAACTGTGAATGTATGATTCATCCTGAGGTGACCCTGTATGGTTGACAGAATGTAAAAATACTAGAACTAGCTAACTTCTTTTCAGCATTTTGTAGGACTCTTCTTTTTTCTCAGCTGCTTTTTGGGGCATGTTCTGCAGACTGCTTTTTGGAGCATGTTCTGCAGATGTGGCAGTGTGATTTCACTCATAATCATAAACAGGTGGTAAACAGGCTCAAGAGCCCCAGGGTCTCTCCACATCATTGTTTTACAGGTGGAGTGAAGTTCCTTCAAGGGGAGGAGTCTGTGGTGATTCACTGTAAGAAAAACTACCTACTTTACAAAGATACCACTTGTCTGTGTTCTCTGAGTGCTGCTTTTTAGAGCTTCTTGCTAGATCCAAACACAAAAAGGTTCAAACAAATGCTTATTTATTTTAACATGGACATACAAATGCAAATTTTCGGGAAAATTTTCGGGGAAATCCCTTTTTATCAAGCCACAAAATGACACTTGAACAACAGATAATGGTCCAAAACGATGAAAAATGAAAGAACAAGACTTATCTTGCTAGGCCTTCTTCTGTGAAAACTTCATCTTAGTGGTTTTGCTCTTTTTAGCATTTTGTAGGGCGCTGTTCTTCTAAGAGTGGTTTTTAAAGGGCTCCTTTCCAGTTTGACTGGTTCATTTTACGGCTTTTGCTTTGGCCTTCTTCTATCTAGCTATGGTTAGTGTTTTTGCTTTGTTCAGCATTTCATGAGGCTCCTTTAATTCTGAATGCTGGGGGGTGGGGGGAGGGGGGATACACCTTTTTGTACCCAGTTCTTCTTGTGGTTTTGTTCTGGTTAGCATTTCCTTTGTTTCTCTCCTCCTACTCATAGTGTGCTTTTTGGGTGTAGTGCACGTCACAGCCTGTGGCAAGGTGATTTCACACACAATCATAAACAGGTGGTAAACAGGCTCAAGATCCCCCAGGGTCTCTCCACACTATTGTTTCACCGGTGGAGTGAAGTTCCTTCAAGGGGAGGGTCCGCGGTGATTCACCATTTGAAAAACTGCCTG
>JBHNNM010000434.1:0-2280 GCA_048563625.1 Gammaproteobacteria bacterium
CTAGAAAACTGTTCCAGTGCTGTACTGCTTATTGCCGCTAATGCTCAAGTAGTTGATGTCAATAATAAGGCCTGTAAATTACTGGACTATTCCCGTAAAGAACTGCTTGAGATGACGCTGGAGAATTTTGATCCGGTGCTGGCAAACAGAGACAGCTCTTATGCCTAGCAGCAATACAAATTACTGGCTTCAAAAGAGTTAGAACGAGTTTATCAAAAGCGTAAAAAACTCCAGGTTCCCGTTACCGTTAAGGTTCAGTTATTTACTGCCGGGAATGAGGAATATCTGTTTCTTTTTGTACAACATACTTCAAATGAACAATCTGAAGCGTTGCAAATAGAGCAGGGCCGGCAGGAATGGAATTATGCCATGGATTTTTATGATGAGCCAATTTATCTGCTGGATCTAAAGCGGCGGGTGGTTCGTGCTAACCAGGCTTTTTATAAGCTGGCTCATGCGGGTGAAGCGGAGGTTATTGGGCGTCATATTACCGAAATCATTCACCCTGAAGGTGAGGAAGTACCCTGTCCGGTGTGTCGGGCACAGGAAGAATTACGTGATGCGGTCATTACCATGGAGCCTGATCATCCGGATAATCCAGCCGGGGTTCCTATAGAGGTTATCTGCCGTATTATTCGAAATCAGGATGACAAAGCCTGCGGCATTTTAATGACGATTCGTGATCTGTCCCGTGCCCGCAAGGTGCAGGAAAAGCTGCTGCAGTCACAGGCAGTATTTGAAAATACCATTGAGGGTATTATGATCACGGATCTGGACTTTAATATTATTACCGTCTATCCGGCCTTTACTAATATTACGGGTTATACAAAAGAAAAAGCCATTGGTGATAAACCACGGGTGTTAAAAGCAGAACACCACGAGAAAAACTATTATCGTGAATTATGGGCGGCTCTGGAGGAACGAGGAGGCTGGCATGGAGAAATTAAAAACCAGCGTAAAAATGGTGAAACTTATTATGAATGGCTGACCATCAGCCGTGTAGAAGATGATAAGGGGAAGCCGATAAGTTATATCTGTGTATTTTCTGATATCTCCCGGCTTAAACAGTCTCAGTCCAGGCTGGAATTTCTGGCCCACCATGATCCATTGACGACTTTGCCTAACCGGTTATTATTCAGTGCCCGACTGGAGCATGCTATAGAGAGGGCCAGGCGCAATAATTATCTGTTAGCCGTGCTGTTTATGGATCTGGATCGATTCTAATACATTAATGACAGTCTTGGTCATACTATTGGTGATAAATTACTCTGTGAAGTAGCCCTGCGTTTTAAAAATATTATAAGAAATGAAGATACAGTATCCCGTTTGGGCGGTGATGAATTTGTTATTCTGGCAGAGGAGTTAGATGATAGTGAAAAAGCCATTGTTCTGGCAGAAAAAGTCAGAAAGTCACTGGATGCCCCGTTTAATATTCAGGGCTATGAACTGTTTGTAGGCACCAGCATCGGGATCAGTCTGTTTCCTCAGGATGGAGACAGTGTGGAAAAGTTGCTGCGTAATGCGGATTCGGCCATGTATCGAGCCAAGGACATGGGGAGAAATACCTGCCAGTTTTACACTCAGGAGCTTAATGAGCATGCTTTTGAACATATGCTGCTGGGTGGACAGCTTAGAAAAGCCATTGAGCAGGAGCAATTATGTCTGCATTATCAGCCTCAGGTCGTGTTAAACAGTGGTCAGATAACAGGACTTGAGGCACTGGTACGCTGGCAGCACCCTGAATTTGGATTAATTTCACCAAGGCGATCTGGCTGAAGTCCTATTGAGTATTTTACAGGAAACCGGTTTGCCGCCGGAGTATCTGGAACTGGAAATTACGGAAACCTTTTTTATGGAACAGGCCCGTTTATCTATTAAACAATTATTATCGTTACGGGAAACCGGTGTATCCCTGGCAATTGATGATTTTGGTACGGGCTATTCCTCACTGTCCTATCTTAAACAGCTGCCGATTAATAAATAAAAATTGATCGCAGCTTCGTTAATGAACTGCCGGATGATGAAAATGATGTTGCTATTATTCGCGCTATTATTGCTTTAGGGCAAAGTATGATGTTTAACATTATTGCAGAAGGGGTAGAAACAGAGGCACAGCGAAACTTTCTTATAAATGAAGGCTGTACACATGGTCAGGGATTTTTATATAGTCCGCCCTGAACAAATCATAGTGTATTGATTTATAAGGAAATGTTGGTGAGTTTTGGGTGTTAAATTTGCAAGTTTTTGGTAAAATAAGCCTTATTACCTTGCAAATTTCCA
>JBHNNM010000435.1:0-2278 GCA_048563625.1 Gammaproteobacteria bacterium
CTTGTCTATGTCAAAATCGGCTGTGATAAAGCTTTGTCCCAGTTCTTTTATTAATACCAGGTGTAATTGTCCGTCCAGTACTTTTTTGTCACCGGCCATCAGGCTGAGAAACTGTTCAGCAGTAATACGGGCATCGGTATCTCTTGGAATAGTCACTGGAAGATTAGCCTGTTTAATTAGTGTACTGATTTGCTGCTGTACTTCATTAGTTATCCAGCCGTGCCTGACGGATAAATCAGCGGCCATAACCATACCAATGGCTACCGCTTCCCCATGTAAACAGTTGCCGTATCCCAGTGCCGTTTCTATGGCATGGCCAAAGGTATGGCCAAGGTTTAATAAGGCCCTTTGCCCGGCTTCTTTTTCATCGGCAGCGACAATATCAGCCTTGTCCTGACAGGAAAATTCAATGGCATAGGCTAGCGCTTCCGGCTCCCTCTGTACCAGTCGTGATATATTGTCAGACAACCAGGTAAAAAACTCGCGACTGTTGATGAGGGCATATTTAATCACTTCTGCCAGTCCGGCGCTGAGTTGACGTTCGTCCAGGGTGTTCAGGGTATTGGTATCGGCAATAACGCACTGGGGCTGGTGAAAAGCGCCTATCATATTCTTGCCCAGAGGATGGTTTACACCGGTTTTACCGCCTACGGAAGAATCTACCTGGGCCAGTAAGGTTGTTGGGATCTGGATAAAATTTACACCACGTCGATAAATAGCCGCAGCAAACCCAGTCATATCACCAATAACACCACCGCCAAGGGCAATAAGGGTGACCCGGCGATCAAACTGCTTTTCCATAAGCCGGTCAATAACAGGCATAATGCCTTCCCAGGTTTTATAAACTTCACCGTCAGGCAGAATAACCGTTTCACACTGATAGTCTGTCAGACCACTAAGTGTTTTTTCCAGATACAAAGGTGCTACTGTTTCATTGGTAACAACAACAACCTGCTTACCCGCTATATAGGGTGATAACAGAGCAGGATCACCGAGAATCTCCTGCCCGATAAAAATAGGATAACTGCGTTCACCTAAATCAACATTTAACGTAATCATAAAAAAAAGAGCGTTCAGCGTTCAGCATTCAGCGTTCAGATAATAAATAAATCTCAGCGTTCAACGCTCAACGCTCAGCGCTAATTAACTCCTCTAAGCGTTTAACGGCGGTATGAACCGTCATTTTATTGGTTTCAAGTATTATATCAGCTAATTGTCGATAAATGGGATCACGTTCGGTTATTATGTTTTGTAATTTCTCACGCGGGTTAGCGGTCTGCAGCAAGGGGCGGTTTTTATCTTTAGAGGTTCGTTCAAGCAGATCGTCCAGACTGGCACATAGATACACCACTGTCCCTGAGGCTTTAAGGGCTTTTTGATTGGCCTCTCTTAAAACAGCACCACCACCGGTAGCCAGTACTATTTTCTTTTTACTGGTCAGTTCCGCAATAATATCCTGTTCACGCTTACGAAAACCCTCTTCACCTTCCAGTTCAAAAATCAAGGGAATAGAAGCCCCTGTTCGCTGTTCGATTTCCCTATCACTGTCATAAAAATCGAAATTAAATACACGAGCAATTTGACGGCCTATGGTAGTTTTACCGGCCCCCATTGGACCAATTAAAATAATATTCTGATTCAGGCTGATGCCCATATAGACGAGTATCCCAAATAACGGCTAAAAGTTTGAACTAATATGACAAAACACAGGTGGTTTTTCAAGTCATTAACGGGAGTTTATAAATTTTATAAGAATAGAAACGCAAACAGGCTGGCTTATCTACAGATAAGCCAGCCTGTTTGCAAATAAGTAGATATGAAATATCTATCTGACAGTCAGATTTTCATTCATAATTTTAGGCGTGATAAAAATCAGCAGTTCTTTTTTATCATCTTTTCTGCTATTAACCCTGAATGCCGCACCAATTACAGGTATATCACCAAGAATTGGAACGGTATCTTTTAATACCGCTTTTTCATGTTCAAAGATACCACCTAAGACAACAGTATCTCCATTATCTACTAAATAACTGTTCCGAAATGGTGTCCATATAAATGGAACTTAAGCTTTGTTTATCGATCAAAGAAATTAACCAAAAAAACCTGATCAAACAAAGCTTAAGTATGAATAATATTATAATGGTACTGAGCCGTCCTGTACGCCGACGGTTAAAAAAAGTCGTACAATTTAATAAAGATGGTAACTACAGAAGGCGGGCTAAAGCCATTTTACTCCTGAATGAGGGTTACAGCAGAAAACAGGTTTCCCAATTGCTGA
>JBHNNM010000436.1:0-2271 GCA_048563625.1 Gammaproteobacteria bacterium
AGGTTTTAAGTTTGTTTGTGTAAAAATTATAAAAAGTGTATAAAAGGCATACAAACAGTATAATAGGTCTAAATCCGATGGATTTAAACCGTATTAAAATACATAAACATAACAATAGCAACCGCCTAAAACCTAAAATCTAAACCAATGCCCCTCACACTGTTACAGAAAATTGCGCAATTGACCCGGAACCAGGAAGCCGAGTCTCTCATCCATGCTTTCTTCCCCTTTATGCGCGATGAATTTCCTGCTTTACAGGCTATAGCTTTATACAAGGTGGATAATTATCAACCTGAGGTGGTATATGGTGATGACTTTAAAGAGCTGCAGACAGAGATAAATGAGTTAATTCAGCAAATTTTAAATACCAAAGCCATTTTAAGCTCCCAGACCAAAGAGCTTGATGGTTTAAATTTACTGGTTAAAAAATCCAGCCGTGAAAAGCACTGTATTTACTTTATGCCCTACCTGCTTGATCAATCGTGTATCAGTGAAGAACAAATGGACTGTATCCGGGCTATTACTGATATATATACCAATCACCAGGAACTGATATCGCTGAATGACAGGGATCCGCTGACCGGACTGTATAACCGTAAGGCATTTGATCAGAAAATTCTTCATTTGTTAAATAACGGGCTGCATCGACGCGCCAATGACACTGAGCTATTCTCCTGTTTTGCCATTATCGATATTGATCATTTCAAACAGATTAATGACCGTTTTGGACATCTTTATGGTGATGAAGTGCTGCTGCATTTTGCCCAGCAGGCACAGGCTTTTTTTCGTCAGGATGACCTGGTGTTCCGTTACGGTGCTGAAGAATTTGTGGTAATTTTGCAGAATGTGGAAGAACAGAGCGCCAAAAACGTTTTTGAGCGTTTCAGACAACATATTGAGAACTATCATTTTCCCCATGTGGGCCAGGTCACTGTCAGTATTGGTATCACCCGTCTGGATACCAGCATGCTGCAGTCTGAAATTATAGATCGTGCTGACCATGCTCTGTACTATATTAAAGAGGATAGGCGCAATAATATAGCCTGTTATGAGACTCTGGTGGAAGAAGAGAAGTTAACGGAAATAAAAGTCGAGAATGATATAGAACTTTTTTGATTTATTCATACAAAGCTTTAATTTCCTTTTTAAATCGCTCCAGTATTTTTGGCCGTTTGACTTTTAAGGTAGGTGTCAGCAGTCCATCCTCTACCGTCCAGGGTTCCAGTGTTAATATCACCTTGCGAATTTTTTGCATAGCCGGGAAAATCATGCAGTACCGTGCGTAAATGGCGCACAATATGATTGTGGACGGCTTTATCCTGTAAATTATTCTTATCAAACGGATCAAGATTATGTTCCTGGGCAATATGCACCCATTATTCAGAATTTAATACCAGGACAGCACTGAGATAGGCTTCGCCTTCACCGAGCAGCATGGCATGATCATAAATCGGGTCCATAACAATAGTGTTTTCAATATCCGTGGGTGGAATTTTTTCACCATTGGACATAATAAGAATATCTTTAAGGCGACCGGTAATATAAACATGGCCGGTTTTTTCATCAATACGGGCCTGGTCACCTGTGTGGAACCAGCCATCGGGGTCAATGGCTTCGGCCGTAGCTGCATGATTGTTCCAGTAGCCCATCATAACGCCGGGGCTTTTAATTAACAGCTCATCGTTTTCACCGATTTTCATTTCCATGCCTTCCAGTGGGTGACCAATGGAACGTGGATCATTATTGTCCAGGCGGTTAAAACTGGCCAAAGGACTGGTTTCTGTCAGCCCATAGCCCTGAATTAACTGCAGGCCCAGTCCGATAAAGGTTTTGGCCACCGGGTAGGGGATGGCAGCTCCGCCGGTAGCTGCCAGGCGTAAACGGCCGCCGAATTTCTGCATAACCTTGTCTGCAACCAGGTGTTTCATTACTGGCCATATCAGGCAGGCCAGGCAGAACATGGAGCGTCCCTGCTGATACTGAAAGCGCCGCCAGCCGGTATTAACCGTCAGGCGGAATAAAGCCCGTTTAATGGGCGAGCCTTTGAGCAGGGTATTTTCAATTTTGGCATAGACCCGCTCATAAATACGCGGTACCGAGATCAGCAATGTGGGTTTAATGGTGATCAGATCATCGGGCAGTAACTGGATAGAACGGGCAAAGGCCACCCGGCATCCAGCCATAACCGTCAGATAGTAGCCCAGGCTGCGTTCAAAAGTATGGGACATGGGCAGAAAAGATAAAAACAGATCATCATTGCGTACCTTCAGA
>JBHNNM010000437.1:0-2260 GCA_048563625.1 Gammaproteobacteria bacterium
AGCTTAAACGAAAAAAGGGAGTGGTTTTCACTCCCTTTTTTTGTAAATATCAAAATTAGAGTGCATTAATATAAATAACCGGGTATAATATCTGGTTTTCTGTACGATCTATTAAGGCTCTTTATGTCATCTAGTCCCACCGCAACACCCATAACCTTTGATTCACTTGAATTATTACCTGAAGTATTACAGGCGGTAAACGAATCAGGGTATACCACACCAACCGAAATTCAGGTACAAAGCATACCTCATTTACTGGCTGGAAAAGATATTATCGGTCAGGCGCAAACCGGCACGGGTAAAACTGCCGCTTTTGCTTTGCCTTTATTAAGCACCATTAACCCGGCACAAAAACATACCCAGATACTGGTTCTGGCGCCGACTCGTGAACTGGCGATTCAGGTGGCTGAATCATTTCAGACTTATTCTAAAAATCTGCCCAAAATCAAGGTACTGCCGGTTTACGGCGGTGCTGCCTACTCGGAACAGCTACGCGGCCTGAAAAAAGGCGCACAAATTGTTGTGGGTACACCGGGACGGGTAATGGATCATATCCGCAAAGGCTCCCTGAAGCTAGATAATCTGCAGACCCTGGTGCTGGATGAAGCCGATGAGATGCTGCGTATGGGGTTTATTGAAGATGTCGAGTGGATTCTGGAGCAGACTCCGGAAGCTCGTCAAATAGCCCTGTTTTCTGCCACTATGCCGACCGTGATTCAACGTATTGCACAAAAGCATCTGATTGAGCCGGAACTGATTAAGGTCAAGTCCAAAACCATGACTGCATCCACTATTCGCCAGCGTTTCTGGCGGGTTTTCGGTTTAAATAAAATGGATGCTCTGACCCGCATACTGGAACTGGAAGATCACGATGCCATGCTGGTGTTTGTTAATACCAAAAACATGGCACTGGAGCTAGCAGAACAGCTGCAGGCCCGGGGTTTTGCCTGTGAAGCACTTAATGGTGATATCCCCCAGTCCGGTCGTGAACGTATTGTTGAGCGCCTGAAACGTGGTCGTCTGGACGTGCTGATTGCTACTGACGTGGTCGCCCGTGGCCTGGATGTTGATCGTATCAGTCATGTGATTAACTATGATGCCCCCAGAGATAATGAGTCTTATGTGCATCGTATTGGCCGTACCGGCCGTGCCGGTCGTTCTGGTGAAGCCGTATTATTTGTTTCCCGCCGTGAAAACCGTCTGCTGCGTTCCATTGAAAAAACCACCCGCCAGCCGATTGTGGAAATGGAAATTCCTTCTGTTAAGAAAATTAATGAGCTGCGGATCAGTCGTTATAAAAAGACCGTTCTGGCTACCATAGAAAAACTCAAGGATAATAAAGATTACGAAATTTTTTCAAAGATCATTTCTGAGTTGCATGAAGAAGAAGTCGTTGAAATACTGGATATTGCGGCGGCTCTGGCGCATATGTCCAATCGCAATAAACAGTTCCTGTTAAATGAATCAGAATTTAAACACCTTAAGGATAAACGTCCGTTTGATGAAGATGACCGGGGTTCCCTCAGAGATAAGCGCTCTGGCCGTAAAGACGGTAAACGAGATAACCGCAGGAAAAAAGAACTTTCCAGTACCAAGGCTATTCCCTTAAAAGGCATGCCTGATGTGGACATGGAGCGTTTTCGTGTTGAAGTGGGTTATGATCACGGTGTTAAGCCCGGTAATATTGTCGGTGCCATTGCCAATGAGGCCGGTCTTGATAGTAAAATGATTGGTCAGATTGAAATCTTTGATGATTATTCCGTGGTGGACTTACCTTCCGGAATGCCTAAAGATGTCTATCAGGATCTTAAAAAAGCTTGGGTATGCCAGCAGCAGCTAAAAATCACCTCACTGAGTAATGCGACGGCTGATGTTCGTTCCTTTAAACCTAAAAAAGGTAAAGGCCGGAAAACCAATAAGCGCGCTCATCAGCAGAGTAAGCGCAGCGCCTGATCACTGAACTGTCTTATTACAGAGCGTACAGTCAAAGAACATTGGTTGATAATTTACAGGAAACTGGATTTTAGAAATCTCCTGGAAATGGCCATAAAGTTGCATTAGGCTGATTGTTGAGAACAAAGGGGGCTAGAGGGAGGGCTCTGAAAAAATTTTATCCTTGTTCATTTAGGGGCTGTTGAACTTTTGTGGTTAAAAAATAGGCAGCATGGTATTTGTTAAACAAGTATAATGGTTTTGTGAAAAATCAACATACAAGAACACTTACCATGCCAAGAACCATCTTAACAGATGAACACTGGGA
>JBHNNM010000438.1:0-2259 GCA_048563625.1 Gammaproteobacteria bacterium
TAAATATATAATGCATTTATATCGAATTGGGGATATTACCAAACAACTCGGCTTAAGTGCTGATACGCTACGTTATTATGAAAAAATCAGTTTATTACCCACTGTTTCCCGTAATTCATCAGGTATCCGTCAATATGATGATAAAGATATTTTCCGAATAAAATTTATTAAACGTGCACAGCGTATAAATTTTAGTCTTGATGAAATAAAAAATCTGTTGAGCATGCGTGATAATCCGCAACATGCTAAGGACAGTGTTCGTCAGCTTACAGCAGATAAACTTGAAGATATAAAAAATCAATTAGATGAACTAATGACGCTTCATAATGAATTGCAATTATTGCTTAACCTCTGCCGTAGTAGTGAAGAAGGTTGCCCCATATTAGAAAATATTGATAATAAAAAAAACTAATCAGTAAGGTGTCGAGAGTAACCATAAGAATCAAACGATGCCTCCACTTACAACTTACACTGGTTTTGTAGGATATTTTGATTTTAATATTTGTTTTAATTGTAATCAAAATTCTGGTAGAACTGGTGGGTGAATTAATGAGCAAGATATCCACACACCCAGAAAAATATATTGATCAGAAATTTAGCTTTCAGCTTCATTCATCCAGTCAATTATATGCTGTTTTAAATGCTTAATCTGGTGCAGAGATAATGGTTAACTGATAGTCACTGGCTCTGCGCCGGTTGGAATGGGTCAGTTTATGGTAGCTGACTAGCAGGGCTTTGGACTGGGTGCTGCCATACTGTTTAATGGTGTCCAGTTTCAGGGTATTATTGCCGGCAGTGTGTCCATTGTAACGCTTGGTTTTGCATTCGATCAGATAAAAGCGGTTATTGGCCATAAAAGCCACATCCAGTTCATTTTTACTGCCGCAGGGCAGTTCAATTTCCAGCCCCATAACAATATCCTGGATCATTAACTGTTTTTTTAGCGAACGTAACTCAGTAAAAACATATTCCTCCAGCCAGCCGCCGTTACAGAAAAAACGGTTCTGTTCATTTTTAAAATCAAATAGTTTACCGTCATAACGAATAATATCCATATCGGAAAACAATTTTACCAGTGCCATAAATCGTTTATCATGATGATCAGAAGGTGTAATCTTAGACTGGAAATTTTTTCCTGTCTGCGAAGCATAATAATTAAACTTTCCTAATGACTTCTGGTACTTGTCCAGTTGATGAATCAGTTCGTAACAGACTTTCTGATGATTTTTGGGGATCTGTTCATGAGGGTTCATTTCACTCACCGGCTTGATGCCATAAGCCAGCAGGTAATCCCTGAGTTTAAGCCTGTCTTCCAGATCAAACTGGTAGGAATTCTGCTCTTTTAGCGGTAAAAAATAAAGCCGGTCTGAAGCCTTGTTTACATAAAAGGCAGGTAATTTTCGTTCAGTAAAAATTTCATAACAGATAATACCCAGTAACTGACTGCTGCCGGTGACATTGAGTACTAACGGGCTGACTTTATTATCCTAGGGATCTGGCTTATATTGGTTTAAAATATTATCAATGGCCTGATTCACCTGTTATTTTTACGGTATCTTTTTTGTCTTTAATTTCCAGAAAACGTGTCTTTATCTGATGGCGATGAAATACTTCAGCAATGTTTTCCGCTTTTTGTCTGAACCAGGTGGGATGAATTAAAAGTACATCATCCGGTTTAAAATTAGAATGCAGCGCAGGAGTAATATTAAATTCTTCGTTTTGGGAAGCCAGACAAATATGAGTTTTGTATCGTTGCATGAATAGGTTTTAGGTATAAGTTCAGGGTGTTTTTTTATCAGATGTTTATCAAACAGGGGGCTTTTGTCCGGATTGGAAAAATATTTAATCGCTTTGATGTATTCTGCTCGATTTATTCTGTCTAAAGCCTGTTCTACGGTAAGCAGTTCACGTTTTCTGAAATAGTCTTCCGGCCATTTGTCCAGTATGGTATCAATATGCAGAGGATATATTCTTAGAGTATTGCCTTCGGCGGTTTCGAACTCTTTATACAGCTTTTTATCCACTATCTTTCCTGTCACACCGGCTTCTTCCAGGGTTTCCATTTCAGCTACTTCATAATGTTTTAAATGATGTTCAGGATTACCCTTGGGCAAAATCCACTGCCGACGGGCACTGTTCATGATCAGCATAATATGAAGTTCCCCTTTTTTAAACAGGAAAGGGAATGAGCCTATTTGCAGCATTTACTATAATCCTTAACTGGAACCTGAATATATCAGTTTAACAGCTTTTAAATGT
>JBHNNM010000439.1:0-2254 GCA_048563625.1 Gammaproteobacteria bacterium
AATGATAAACGGTATAAAATTTACATGAAGGATTTGAAAAAAGTATTTACACAATTGAACCAGGACGTGATGTGCCTCTGCACAATGGTTTAAATTTGTGGGGATCCTTCAGGTTTAAATGAGAATCCCAACAGGCCAGCAAGACAACAGTTCATGACTCCCGACCCCCTGAAACCTAAAACCCCTTCGGCTTTTTCCCGGAAACAATATAAGCAAAAGCCAGCACTTCAGCCACAGGCCTGGTACAGGGTTTCCGGAATATCCTCATATAAATCCAGCTGGGACTGAAGGACCGTCATATCAGCATCTTCATGAACCGGTATATTATGCTGGCGGGCCAGCTCCAGGATCTGTTCGGCAATTTCATTCTGCCCAGTTGCCGTCACCTGAGGAACCGGTCTGCTTCGGGATTCGTCATAATGCAGAGCAATAGCCTGTTTAATTATGCCGTCATCGGTTGTTTTTAATGTTTTATCCTGTTTCAAATTACACCTGTTCATCAATAATAAAAGGACTGTCCCGGTATTCTTTTCTGGCCTGCTCAGGGATGCCATGAAAGGCTTTAAGCTGGGTGATATTAAAGCCGGTATCACTTAGGCGTTCTTTAAGCTGGTAAAATGCTGGAATAGCTGCTGAGCATGCTGTTCTTCGGTCCATATCTGAATACTGAGGTCCAGTTTGTCCAGGGTCAGATAGATTCTGACACCGCCCATGCTTTCCAGGTGAAAGGCCAGGTTCACCGTCCAGATTTTATTGCCTTTCTGCTGTTCTTTCTGTTTAAACTGTTCACGGACTTTCAGCTGCAGAACTTCTGTCTGGTTATTATGCCGAAAGGGGATCTCAAAATTATAAAAAGCCTGATCACTGCTTTCTCTGCTCTGTAACTGGGTACTGACAATACGAGCCAGGGCACCTTCCAGTTTATCCAGAATATGGGCCTGGATAACCAGCGGGTTATTTAACAGGAACAGGTTCAGTTCAGCTTTTACAGGTTTTTGAACCTGGGCATGACTGACTTTAGCCGGCAATTCAAAAAAACGTTGCAACTGGTTCTGTAATTCCTGTAACTGGGTCTGAAGCATAGTATTGTAGGCTGTGCCGGAAGTGGATACGTTTTTAGGTAGCACCAGAGCCTCACCGTTCTGCAACATATTCTGTAGCTGCAGCGACCGACCTTTAAGTCTGCAACAGTATTGCTGCCGTTGCCGGCAGCAGCAACACCTGAACCAGTGGTTCTGGCACGGGCTTCCTTTGCCAGAGAGTTTTCCAGAAACAGTCCTGAATCATGAACAGCCTGTTGCAGAGCCTTGCCGTTGTCCAGTTGAGAAAAGCGGGGTATCTGTTAAATAAACTGGCTCACCTGCTGGATAAACTGGGGGGTAAATATTTTTTGGGTACTTGCTTTTTGCTGGTTGATTTCATTTAATGAACTGAGAATATTAACCAGTGCCTGTTGTTTATTAACGAGCAGGTTCAGATGCCGGCTGACCTGCTGGCTTTGGGCGGGTTCTGAATTTAGTTTAAAACTAAAACTGCGGTTGGCTTTAATGACTTCCAGTAATAACTGCTGACCGACCTGCAAACCTAGATCGGTTTTTATATTGACCTGTTGAGACTGGCGTATTAGGGTGTCACTGAGTTTTGAGTCAGGTTTTGATTGTGTCAGACTGGCCAGCAGGGCAGGATCAAACTGCCCCTGCGGATTGACCAGAAAGGTGGCAAGGCCGTTTTTGGGGGCCTGCAGGACAATGGCCTGAATCAACTGACCGGAAAACCACTGGTTTACGGTGGACTGGGTTAGCGGGGCAGCCTTAATAACCTGAGCAGCCAGTTGTTCAGCGAGTTTGTGCTGCAGCAGGCGCTCCTGAATATACATTTGGGTAAATTCACCGGGCAGGATATTTTTAGCAGAAATCAGAGCCTTCTGGGTATCAACGCTGAGTAATTCATCACTGGCCAGACTTTTCAGGGTCTGTTTAAGCAGCAAACCAATGGCCTGACGTTGGCTTTCAACACTGCCGCTTTCGGTGGTTTTTCCTGATGTATTTTCAGACAGGTTTTTTACCAGTCTGGCAAGATCAATAGGCTGCATTATCGTTATTTAGTCAATTGAGTGAATTTAGGTTATATTTAAGTACTGAAGGATCCCCACAAATTTAAACCATTGTGCAGAGGCACATCACGTCCTGGTTCAATTGTGTAAATACTTTTTTCAAATCCTTCATGTAAATTTTATACCGTTTATCATTTATAA
>JBHNNM010000440.1:0-2243 GCA_048563625.1 Gammaproteobacteria bacterium
CTGTACTTATTTCCTTCTGCCTGACTTTGTCTCCTGTCCTGCCGGCAGATACCTTTGTTTCTGATAAGGTCATTACCCATCCCGACCGGCAGCGGTTTTCTATGTGCCATGGTCAGGGCTGCAGGGAGGTGGAACAATTATCTCTCAGTGATCAGGAATGGCAGAAAATCTCAGCCCATTTTCAGCCCCGGCTCAATCTGCCCGGCAGGAGCGTCAGCAAATTGCCCTGGCCATAGCGGAATTTGAAACAATTATCGGTGCAAAAACCAATACCAATCAGGATAAAGGCAGACTGTTTGAACATATGGGTTCTCCGGGCCAGCTTGACTGTATTGATGAATCCACTAACACGACAGTTTATTTAATGATTTTAAAAAAACACGGTTTATTACACTGGCATGAACCCATGGATCATGTGACCCGTGGTTTTTTTATTTTCGGCTGGCCACACAGCTCAGCCGTCATGCGGGAAATTAGACACCCCGAACGTGAATATGCTGTGGATTCCTAGTTTGAAGATAACGGCAAACCGCCCCATATTATTCCCCTGAAACTCTGGCGTGACGGCTGGGAACCACAGGACAGAACCTGAACTATGAAGCAGAACCAGAAACTAACAAAGACAGATACACCGGTTATTGTCGGCCTGTCCGGCGGCGTGGATTCATCCGCTGCTGCCTTATTGCTCAAACAGCAGGGTTATGACGTATCCGCTGTATTTATGAAAAACTGGAATGAGGATGACAATGAGGGCTATTGCCCGGCAGAAGAAGATTTTGCCGATGCCCAAAGTATTGCAGCCGAGCTGGATATTCCTTTTCACGGGGTAAATTTTGCACCGGAATACTGGGATAATGTGTTTGCGTATTTTCTGGCTGAATATAAAGCCGGACGCACACCCAACCCCGATATATTATGCAATAAAGAAATTAAATTTAAGGTTTTTCTGGACTATGCACTGGCTCAGGGCGCAGAAAAAATAGCCACCGGCCATTATGCCAGGGTCAAAGAAGAACAAGGTCAGTTCTATTTACTGAAAGGTAAGGACAATAATAAGGATCAAAGCTATTTTCTCTATACTCTTGGCCAGTATCCACTGTCTAAAACCCTGTTTCCGGTCGGTGAACTGGAAAAGCCTCAGGTTCGCCATCTGGCAGAAACCCGTCAACTAGCCACCTGGGATAAAAAAGACTCTACCGGGATCTGTTTTATTGGTGAACGGGACTTTAACCAGTTTCTCAGCCGTTACCTGCCGGCTCAGCCCGGCGATATGGTCACACCTGAAGGTGAAGTCGTGGGTCGGCATAAAGGACTGATGTATCATACTCTGGGACAGCGTAAAGGTCTGGGTATTGGCGGTCGGCGTACTTCCGGCAAAACGGACAATCAGAGCGGCGCCCCCTGGTTTGCCGCACAGAAGGATTTACAGAATAACCGCTTAATTGTAGTACAGGGAAAAGATCACCCCCTGCTATACAGTCAAAACCTGACAGCATCAGATTTACACTGGGTCAGCGGTCAACCACCACAAACCCCATTTCGCTGCAAAGCCAAGACCCGTTATCGTCAGACCGATCAGGATTGTGTTATTACCACCATTGAAACTTCCGCTAAGAACAGTCAATGTATGGTAGAATTCGACTCACCGCAATTTGCAGTGACCCCCGGCCAGTCAGTGGTTTTTTACGATGGCGAAACCTGCCTGGGCGGCGGAGTAATTAATTAGTGTGCATTCAGAAATCGTTCTGCTCTTAAGTCCCCCTTTTTCAAAGGGGGATACAGGGGGTTTAAGTCCTGGGATTTACAACCCCCTCAATCCCCCTTCTAAAGAAGGGGGAAGTTAAAAGCTTAATAAACGGATGGAAACTAGGCTCTTCTCCGCTCTGATGAGTGAAGAAGAGCCTAAATTTTGTAAAAGGGGCTGGGCTCTGACAGTGCTCTCCATTTCAAAGCTGGAAAGAATAAAACGCATAAACAAGCTTCTTTGTGTACGTTAACTTTTTAATGACTCAATCAGTTTACGAATTCTACGGGCATTGGCACCTCGATCAATCTTTCCAGTCCGTGAGTGTGAGCGTATATCAACTATAGAGCCGTCATTGTTAGATTGAATTCGTATCACAAGAGGGTGTAAAAATAACTGTGTAAACGCTCATTGCGGTGGTTTAAGTCAGCAGTGGTTAAATGAACAAACCTGAAATACCACCTTCATAGTGAACAGCCTACCTTCCAAAGTCAGGCTA
>JBHNNM010000441.1:0-2240 GCA_048563625.1 Gammaproteobacteria bacterium
AGCTCGGTGAGCAGTAGAGTTAGCCTGATATAAGAATTCATCTAAAAGCGTATCTGCATCTAATAAATGAGTTTCCAGCCAGTTTCTTAACCAGTGCATGTATTCCTCGCCAAATGGAGTATGCCCTTTTTTTAACTGTTCATGTACAGAAAGAAGCTGTTCCAGCAATTTTTCATGTTCTTTTTTATGTTCATTAAAATTCGGATAATGGTATTCTTTCATCAGTTTTTCTTCGTTTTTGAACTCATCTTTTGCGAGGCTGACAAAAGCATCAAGATGTTGATTAACCTGACTTACAGAATGACCATCCATAACACATTTATCAAGTGTCTCAATTAAAGTCATTAACTTCTGATGATCATTTTCTAATAGTGGATGCATCATTATGCTCCTGTTTAAGATAGACTACAGAGGTCGAGTTGTTAACTGTATATTATAATCTCCTTTTATTAACATACTCTTTTGAATTAAGCATGTAAAGTATATGGTTATTTAAACGTGAAAAATATTGAGCGATTAAATACTGATACCATGTTGCAATAACCAGCTGCGATCCAGTTCCCAGCGTACTTTATCTATTTCATTATCATTAATAACAGTAATACGGGCCAGATTTTGAACAGTAGCCAGTTTCTTTTGAGCTTTCTGGAATTCCGGAGACTGTGTTGACAGACCTTTGACCTGTGGAAAAAGAATACCAAGAACCCTGGCCACTGGAACATCTGTAGAACGTGGGGTGCTCATGACGGCGGTTCTGTTATCAATTCGAATAACTTTAAAATGATAGGGGAACTCTTTAATACTATGGATTGAACTTAACTGTTCATTCAGATCACTGACTTTTGGACTTTCATATAAAAAGACTACCGCCAGTGTCAGAGTAAAAACGCCCAGAATTAATGCATATATTTTTGTACCACGATCCATTATTTATCCCATTCATTTATAACAATTTTATCGGTACTGGCGCAGGTAAAACCATTCAAAAAATCGTTTTAGCCAGTGGAAAAATCTCATACGCGGTAAAATGAGATTAAGTTTACTATTTCTAAATACCAGCATACCTGAATTCTGGCTGTCAATAATACACATTAGTTCAATCTTGAAAGTATGGGACGCCGGCTTATTATTAAATTCTTCAAGCAGGTTTTTAGCGGCAGTCTCAGCTTGCAAATCGGCCATATGTGCCTGTTTGGGCATCCAGCCGGGCCCGGGGAAACTGCCGGAATCTCCGGCAACATAGACCTTATCAGAACCTTCAACCTGGCAATGGCTATTGGCCTTGAGCATTCCCCCTTCAGAACGGGGCAACTGGGTATTATTGAACCAGCTATTGCCGGTCATACCTGGCATAAAGATGATCAGATCTGCATCAAACTCACCGCCTTCAGTTATGACACTGTGATCCGTAAACTGCTTCATTTTATGACCCAGATGAGTTTCTATATCACGTTTTTTCATTTCCTTAAGTAGCCCATCAACGGCCTTAGGCCCCAGTCTCTGCCCTGGATTTTCTGACGGGGTAAAGAAAATAAGCTTAAATTTATCCCGCCTGCCCCCTTTACGCAGTTGACAGTCAATACCGAATAAAAACTCAAACATGGGACCGCCGCGCATGGCACTGGGTTCCTTAGGATTGCCTGAAAAACCAAAGGCTATGGTGCCGCCCTGCATGGTTTTAAGACGATCTCTGATCTTTACGGTAGCCGGTATTCCTTCACAGGGAGTAATAGCATTATCAATGCCCGGTAGTTTTTTTATAAACTGTCCACCGGAACAGATGAATAAAGCATCATTTTCTATGTCACCCTGGGTGGTTTGCAGTATCCGGCCATTATTGCTTAAGCCAGTTGCTTCAGCAGCAATATGCTTAACCTGCATGCGTTGAAAATAATTGCCCAAATCAATAGTAAGATCCTTCGGTTGTCTTAATTCACAGGGGATCCAGATAGTACCGGGCAGATAATGAAACTCGGCTTTCGGAGAAACAACGGTAATATCCAGTTCCATGGATGATTTGCGCAGTGTTTTTATGGCTGTAAGGGCAGCAAAACCACTGCCTACAATGGTTACTTTTTTCATTAATGCTATTTCCGGTAAAGTTTAATTAGTTCAACCCGAATAATACTGTTTTAAGCCTGACCTCAAGCCAGGTTTAACGCGGCTGATGTTCCGCTTTGATAACCCCCCCATCAAACCGGAAATAATTTTGAGCCACAAAAGCCGGAGCTTATTGAGGA
>JBHNNM010000442.1:0-2229 GCA_048563625.1 Gammaproteobacteria bacterium
CTATTTATAATATAGCCATAAAGAAAACACAATGCTTATCTTAATGTGCCAACTTATTGCTTATTCACGCCAAAATATGATTTTTGTTGTAAAAGACCGTTTTAACTATAAATATAGAAAAATCAGATCAGTTTTGATTTAAATATTCTATAAACCTGGCAAAATCGTACAATTAACGGACATTTCGAATTTATTGAAACTTGTCTTTTTAATGGCTTAATTGGAAAATTTTCATACAATTGCAGAAAAATGAAATTGGAATTTTATGGGTATCAGTAAATCACAAGCTCCCAAAAAATTGTACTTACAAAAACCTTGGGTTATTTTTCGGAAGGATTTCTAAGTGAATTTAGTGATGCTTTTATTTGCTGGTCAAAATTTAGCCAATAATAGCGTAGAAAATCTTGTTCTGTGCCCTTCATGCGCTGATTTTAACAATTAAGTCTCATAATTTTGCAAGAAGCTCTTTAGTTATCTATAATTTATGCAAATTGACACTAAATGTTTAACCATAAAACCCTGCATTTTATTATTTTGGGAACCCTAATGAAAAAAAGAATTACAACAATAACCTTAATAACTCTTGGATTAATATCAGGTTGTGTCTCCGTTGGAGAACATAGGCAAGCTGTTTCAAATAATGAAGGGGAGAGAGTTACAGTTGGCACAGTCCAAAAAGAAATTAAAGTCGGAATGTCAGGCGCTGAAGTTGTAGCATCTTTAGGTTCACCAAACATCGTTTCAACAGATGAAGAGAGAAGAGAGGTTTGGATATATGACAAGCTTTCTACCGAAACAGCATATTCAACTTCTAAAGGTGGTATAAGTACACTTATACTTGGGTGGGGCGGATCTATTGCTGGTGGTGGTGGAAGTTATAGTAAATCAACAGGAGCATCTTCCACTTCACAAAGAACTCTAACAGTTATTATAAAGTTTGATAAAAACTCTCGAGTTAGGGATTTTGCTTACCATACGTCACGCTTCTAAAATCAAAGGGCTTATTTCATGAATAAATTATTTATCTTAAGTGTTGTTTTGTTTTTTGCACTCCTTACCCTGGGATGCCAACAAACAATACCAAAGGAAGCACTTGCCCTCAGTCCAACAAGCCTTGAAGATAGGCAAATTCAGACAAGACTATATGATACCAATGATGAGGAAATGATATTATCTGCTTGTGCCGGAATTTTGCAAGATTTAGGGTTTAGTATAGATGAATCAGAAACCAAATTGGGTTTTTTGTTTGGGACAAAAGATAGAGATGCAACTGATGCAACTCAAGTAGCTGCTGCTGTAGTACTAGCTCTTCTTGGTGGCGCTTCAATGGCGATAGATAAGAATCAAAAATTCAAAATTGCAATTGTTGTATCACCAAACTCAAGTGGAAATAAGATACGTGTAAGAGCAACTTTTCAAAGAATAGTGTGGAATACTAATAATCAAGTAACTAAAGCAGAAACAATGTCAGATCCAGAAATTTATCAGGAATTCTTTTCTAAACTTTCTAAATCAGTATTTCTCGAAGGACAAAAAATATGAAAATAATAATAACAAATAAATTTAAAGCCTTGGCTATTGCTATAATTACTATTGGTGTTTTATCTGGGTGTCAAACAAACCCAAACAAACAACTTCTTGCAACAGACAAAAGTCAAGTTCAATTAAGAAGTATCCAAACTCGTGCATTTGATACATCTGATAAAGCAATGGTTCTTCGTTCTGTTATTTCAACCTTACAAGATTTGGGCTTTGTATTAGATAATGCAGACTTGGTTCTTGGTTCAGTTTCAGGCACAAAATTTAGTAAGGATGAGTATATTGCATATCAACTAAAAATGACTGTCACGGTGCGTAAAAGGGGGCAAAAACAAGTTCTTGTAAGGGCAAATGCTCAATATAATATACAAGAAGTAAATGATCCAAAACCTTATCAGGACTTTTTTACTTCTCTTGAAAAATCTCTATTCTTAACAGCGAATAATGTTGATTAAATAAAAATCTAAAAACAATAATGGCCAGATGAAATAAGTTGAGAGAGTAGAGGAGTTGGTCACCCAAACTCCCCCTGTAATCCCCCTCTAAAATTTAAGGGGTCAAAAGGTTTTTTTGCGAGGGTGTAAAAATAACTGTGTAAACGCTCATTGCGGTGGTTTAAGTCAGCAGTGGTTAAATGAACAAACCTGAAATACCACCTTCATAGTGAACAGCCTACCTTCCAAAGTCAGG
>JBHNNM010000443.1:0-2214 GCA_048563625.1 Gammaproteobacteria bacterium
ATAGCCTGACTTTGGAAGGTAGGCTGTTCACTATGAAGGTGGTATTTCAGGTTTGTTCATTTAACCACTGCTGACTTAAACCACCGCAATGAGCGTTTACACAGTTATTTTTACACCCTCAAATCCTGCTTAGTACAAAGACTGTCTGTAAAAATCTGTCTTCTAAAAACCGTTTTTAAAGAGTACTGTTATTATAATAAAGTATCGAGCAGCTTTTGATGGATCCCTCCAAAGCCGCCATTGCTCATAACCAGCAAATGATCACCACTTTCAGTCATGGCCAAAATTGAGTCTAGCATATCATCCAGATTATTATAAGCTTGTCCCTTATCACCTAATGCTTCCAAAGTATCATCAAATCTTGTAGCATAGTCTTCCGGCAGGTAGAAAAACACCTTATCAGCACTGGCCAGTGCCCCAGGCAGGGTTTTATTGTGCACCTGCATTTTCATGGTATTGGAACGGGGTTCAAGGATAGCAATAATCCGTTCATGGCCAGGAATATGCTTTTTCAGGCCGTCAATAGTCGTTGCAATGGCAGTGGGATGATGGGCAAAATCATCATAAACAGTAATGTTATTGACCTTGCCTTTTATTTCCATTCTGCGCTTAACATTCTTAAATTCTGCCAGGGCATCAATACCATGCTTTACCGGTACGCCGGCATGACGGGCTGCGGCAATGGCCATTACCGCATTATAGGCATTATGCAGACCTAATAGTGACCAATTAACCGTTCCCTGCAGCTCGTTATTAAAATAGACCTCAAATTCTGAACCATCTTTATTGAGCAGAGAAACTGACCAGCCATTGTGCCGATCTGACACTTCATAATCAACCAGCACCTCAGTCTGGCTCCAGCAACCCATAGCCAGAACATCCTGCAGATTTTTGTCGCTTTGAGGATAAATAATCAAACCGTTTCCAGGGATCGTACGGATCAAATGATGGAACTGTTTTTTTATTGCATCCAGATCGTCAAAAATATCCGCATGATCAAACTCAAGATTATTTAAGATAACCGTTCGTGGATGATAGTGGACAAACTTGGATCGCTTATCAAAAAAAGCGGTATCATATTCATCTGCCTCTACCACAAAAAAAGGCAGCTCCCCATTACGAGCAGAAACACCAAAATTTTCCGGCACACCACCTATCAGAAAACCGGGTTTTAAACCAGCATACTCCAGAATCCAGGCCAGCATACTGCTGGTCGTGGTTTTACCATGAGTACCCGCCACTCCCAGCACCCATCTTTGCTGCAAAATATTTTCTGCCAGCCACTGGGCACCGGAAGTATAGGGAATATTCTGCTCCAGTACATATTCTACCGCCTCATTACCCCGTGAAAGCGCATTACCAATAACCACAATATCGGCTTTAACCGACTTTACATCCTCTGCCCGATAGCCCTGAATCAGTTCAATACCCTGCTCTTCTAACTGGGTACTCATAGGTGGATAAACATTAAGATCCTGTCCCGTAACCTTATGACCATTAGCCCGTGTCAGCAGGGCAATCCCCCCCATAAAAGTACCGCAGATACCAAGAATATGCACATGCATATTAATTAACTCCTAGAAAGTAGTTAGAGAAATTGCTGTAAGAAATAAAATAGGTAATAGCCAGGGCAATCCCAAGAAAGAAGGAAATGTCCAGGGCACGCCTGAAAATATGAGCATAGATAGCCAGTATCCAGGCCAGCAGAATTAGATTAATCAGCGCAAAACTCTGATCCATTATTATTCCACCCTGCCAAAGCAGGGTCAGGGGAACAAAGAAAAACAGGTTGGTAAACAGACTAATACCAACAAAAGCCGTTATGGTTTGTACAAAACGACTATTATATTTAAACAGATACAGCCAGATCCAGCTAAAGGCAAAAAGCGTTAGTATTGAGGTAAGAGACAATAAGGCCGCATCAAAAGCAGAATAAAAACCCAGGCCAAGTAATATCTCAACAATCAAATTACAGACAAATAATAGAATAAACAGGCTGACGGAATAGGGAATATCTTCCGGCCCATTTTTAAAACGGCAGATGTCAGCAAACAGGAGAAGTAGCGCTTTCATATATCCATGGGGGAGTTTGGGTTGATAAAGGGGGGATTATAGCATTGGGGAAGGGGGGAGCATAGCGTTGAGAAAAAGCAGTTAGCGTTCAGCGTTCAGCGTTCAGCGTTCAGCGTTCAGCGTTCAGCGTTCAGCGTTCAG
>JBHNNM010000444.1:0-2209 GCA_048563625.1 Gammaproteobacteria bacterium
TTACCTCTGTACCTGTCAGTTCACGATGTACACTACTGAAACTGCATTTGGCACTCTCACTACTTGTTGTTGCTTGTACTTTTTCCAGTTTGACAAGTCATTGTCGGCTGACATGCATTGGGTGTTTGGTCCATTCTCTGCCCTTGTCGGTCATGGTCATTACCCCCTTCCCACACCCTCCTTCAACTGACTGTCACCCAGGTATTATTGTCAACAGTAAATTTTGTCATGGGCGATTGTGAGGAGCTAAAGATTGTTACATTTAACACAAATGGCTTGGGGGAATTTAAAAAGAGGAAAGATGTTTTTGACTTTCTCCGCAAACAAAGTGGAAATATTTTCTTGCTACAAGAAACACACTGGAAAACAGGGGCAGAGAATGTGATCAGATCACAGTGGGGTTTTGAATGTATTGTTGCTGGGCCAGACTGTGCAAGTAAAGGAGTAGCGGTTCTCTTTAAAAACAATTTTGAGTATAAAATACATAATATTTTGAAGGATGATGAAGGGCGTTATATTTTGATTGATATTGAAATGTTGAATAAGCGTTTGACACTTGCAAATTTATATGCACCTAGTAGTGGAGACCATCCTGAGTTTTTTGATAAAGTGATAAATGAAGTTGTGTCCATGGATAATGAACTAATTGTCATTGGGGGTGATTGGAATGTAGCATTAAACCCCAAAATTGATAGTAATCAGCCATCCAGTGTGTATCGTGCTAGAAGTAGGAAAAAAATAATTGATTTTATGAACAGTTATGACTTGGTTGATGTATACAGAACTTTACATAAGGACACTAGAAAGTATAGTTGGAGACGCTTTAACAGTACACAAAGAAGTAGGCTAGACTACCTTCTTGTGTCTGAGGTGCTTGGTCTGGATATTACTAGTGCTGATATTATGCCTGGATATTTTTCTGATCATTCACTTGTTTGTATTGGTTTTAAAACTGGTATTGTTAAAAGGCACCGCCCCCTGTGGAAATTTAACAATTCACTTCTTCGAGACATGACATTTGTAAACCTGGTAAAACAGGTGATTTTGGATTTGAAGAAACAATATGCTGTTCCTGTGTATGATAGAAATAATATACATAAAATAGATGAGGAAGAGTTGGTTTTGACAATTAATGATCAGTTGTTTTTTGAAATGATCCTGCTAAAGATTAGAGGTAGTTGTATCTCTTATGCTTCCTTTAAAAAGAAGGAAGAGACAAGGTTAGAAAATGAAATTATGTCCATCATTAAACATCTGGAAGATAATCTTAATGAAAACAATGTACACCTGTTGGAAGAAAAAAGGCAGGAGTTGATAGAACTAAGAAAGAAGAAAGTAGATGGCATGATAGTGAGATCACGTGCAAAATGGATATATGAAGGTGAACAGAATTCAAAATATTTTTGTAATCTTGAAAAAAGACATTTTGTACAGAAGGCAATGTGTTTTATCCAAAAAGATGATGGTGACATTATTCATGACAGTAATTTAATTACCCAGGAAGTTAAGACCTTTTATGAGAATTTGTATGCATCACGTGAGAATAACATTGTACATTGTAATATTGATAATATAAATACTCCAACCTTATCACAAGAGGAGAGTGACAGTCTGGAAGGGCCTATTACTTTACAAGAAGCATTGTCATCTATTAAGCAAATGAAAAATGACAAAAGTCCTGGTTCCGATGGCTTTACAGCCGAGTTTTTTAAATTCTTTTTCACAGACTTGGGTACATTTATGGTTCGCTCTATTAACTATGGGTTCTACAGTGGCCAAATGTCGGTCACGCAGAGACAAGGGGTTATTGTTTGTATACCCAAGGAAGGAAAAGATAAACAATTTTTGAAAAACTGGAGACCCATCACTCTGCTGAATACTGTGTACAAAATTGCATCTTCATGTATTGCTGCTAGACTTAAGACTGTTCTGCCAAAGTTAATTGGTGATGATCAGAAGGGTTTTTTGAAAGGCAGATATATAGGGGAAAATATTAGGTTATTGTATGATACATTGTTGTATGCTAAGCAACATCAGATACCTGGTCTTCTCCTAATGGTGGACTTTGAGAAGGCCTTTGACAGTGTGGCCTGGTCATTTATTGAAAAATCTTTGTGTAAGTTCAAGTTTGGAAAAGATATTACACGATGGATTTTGACATTTTACACCAACATTAATTCATGTGTGCATGTGAATGGACAATATTCTC
>JBHNNM010000445.1:0-2207 GCA_048563625.1 Gammaproteobacteria bacterium
GTTAAGATAGTTCTTGGCATGGTAAGTGTTCTTGTATGTTGATTTTTCACAAAACCATTATACTTGTTTAACAAATACCATGCTGCCTATTTTTTAACCACAAAAGATCAACAGCCCCTAGAAACTAACTTCACCCTTTTCTTTAGTACAGTACCTTCTCCCTAGGGAGAAGGTAAGGATGAGGGAGAGCGCTAAATTAATAACAGGTAAACCACTATGGCTGAATTCTCCATCTCACAATTAGCAGCATTATGTCTTCAAAACAATCTTCAAATCACTACCGCAGAATCCTGTACCGGCGGCCTGGCGGCCAAACTGATCACCGATCAGGCAGGCAGTTCCCAATGGTTTGAACGAGGTTTTGTCACCTATAGCAATTCAGCCAAAGAACAGATGCTGGGTGTGGAACAGAGTCTGCTGGAGCAATGGGGTGCAGTCAGTGAGCCAGTAGCCAAAGCCATGGTAGAAGGGGCCTTAACCCATTCTGATGCTGATTTTGCATTGTCCATTACCGGCATTGCCGGCCCTGACGGCGGTTCTGCAGAAAAGCCCGTAGGCACGGTCTGTTTCGGCTGGTCCTGGTATGCAGGATCTGACCGGCATATTAAGGGCAGCATCACTACCCGCCATTTTAAGGGTGACAGGGAAACCGTCAGAAACCAGTCGGCATACTATGCCCTGGAGCAGTTGTATAAACTAATGCAGTCCTGATATCATCAATATACTGGTTTCTTCCGGAGCTTTTAAATAATATTCCTTGACCAGCTAGAAATTCCTGCATATAATTACTGTACAGTTATCATAAATACTCTAAAATAGATAAAAAATTTTATAAAATACTCGTGCCCCAAAGCAGATTCTATGAAATAATATGTTTCACTATATTACAAAATAGTTACCTTGGTAATCCCATAAATAGTAATCCCATAAAACAGTTAAAAACGGTAAATTAATACAATGGATGAAAATAAGAAAAAAGCACTAGATGCAGCAATTGCCCAGATCGATCGTCAGTTCGGTAAAGGTTCCGTCATGCGTATGGGAGATGCCGGAGTTGTTCATATAGATGCCATTTCCACCGGTTCTCTGGGTCTGGATGTTGCTCTGGGGATTGGCGGATTACCCAAAGGCCGGGTGGTTGAAATTTACGGCCCTGAATCATCCGGTAAAACCACCTTAACCCTGCAGGTGATTGCTGAAGCCCAGAAACTGGGTGGCACAGCAGCCTTTGTGGATGCAGAACATGCTCTGGATCCGGTCTATGCTGAAAAATTAGGGGTAAATGTAGACGACTTACTGGTTTCCCAGCCTGATACCGGTGAACAGGCACTGGAAATTACCGATATGCTGGTTCGTTCCGGGGCGGTTGATGTGCTGGTGGTTGACTCTGTTGCGGCCTTAACACCCAAAGCTGAAATTGACGGTGATATGGGTGATTCACATATGGGACTGCAGGCACGACTGATGTCCCAGGCTCTGCGTAAATTAACCGGTGTCATTAAACGCTCCAATACCTTGCTCATCTTTATTAACCAGATCCGTATGAAAATCGGAGTTATGTTCGGTAATCCTGAAACTACTACCGGCGGTAATGCACTGAAATTCTACGCTTCTGTTCGTCTGGATATCCGTCGTATCGGTGCCATTAAGAAAGGTGATGAAATTCTGGGTAATGAAACCCGGGTTAAAGTGGTTAAAAACAAGGTTGCTCCGCCATTTAAACAGACTGAGTTTGATATCCTCTATGGTGAGGGTATTTCCTATGAAGGTGAACTGATCACTCTGGGTGTTAAAGAAGGTATTATTGATAAATCCGGTGCCTGGTATGCTTATAATGGCGACAAGATAGGGCAGGGTAAAGACAAGGTTCGGGCTTATCTGAAAGAGAATCCTGAAATAGCCACAGAAATTGATACCAAACTGCGCTCTATCCTGTTACCTGATATCGGTTCTGGTGAACAAAAGGAAGCTGAGCCGGAAGAAGCCTGATTGAAAATACTTTAAAGATTAAAGTTTTTTAAGTTTATTTTCTGAAAAAAAGCCTCATTAATGAGGCTTTTTTATAGTAAGACTAATAATTACTCAGGTCATTTCCCCCGGATAATCCGCAATCCCCGGATTCTTGCTCACCCCCAGTAATTTAGGGTGATTGATTTTATCCAGTTTCAGGACATTATCCTTATCTTTCTTAGCTAGGATATAATCAT